>NZ_JBSGZP010000160.1:0-12405 GCF_053611065.1 Streptomyces sp. NPDC054840 | reverse complement strand
CCTTCTTCGCGCACATCGCCGAGTGGACCTTCGGCAGCCGTAGCAAGGTGGGCCGGACCGCCGCCGCGCTGACCGGCGCCGAGGAGGCCGCGGCGGCCGGAGCGGCAGCGGCCGCCCCCGCCGTGCAGGTCCGCGGCAAGGCCGGGGCCACCGCCGTCCTCGACCAGCCCAAGGTCACCACCCGCTCCGCCGCCGGCACCCGCGACGTCCCGGACGGCCCCGGCGCCGCCGGCGGCACCGTGCAGGGCGACCTGTACGGGCGGATCGCGGTCTCGCTGACCGCGCTCGCCTTCCTCGTCGAGGCGGCCGGCGTGGTCGCCCGCGCCCTGTCGGTGGAGCGGGCCCCCTGGGGCAACATGTACGAGTTCTCGATCACCTTCTCCACGGTGGCCGTCGGCGTGTACCTGGTGCTGCTCGCCCTGAAGAAGAACGTCGGCTGGCTCGGCCTGATCCTGGTCACCACCGTCCTGCTGGACCTCGGCATCGCGGTCACCTGGCTCTACACCGACAGCGACCAGCTGGTCCCGGCCCTGCACTCGTACTGGCTGTGGATCCACGTCTCCACGGCGATCTTCTGCGGCGCGGTCTTCTACATCGGCGCCGCGGGTGCGGTCCTCTACCTCTTCCGGGACTCCTACGAGAGCCAGCTGGAGGCGGGCCGCACGCCGGGCAGGTTCCGCAGTTCGGTGCTGGAGCGGCTGCCCTCGGCGGCCTCCCTCGACAAGTTCTCGTACCGCATCAACGCGGCCGTCTTCCCGCTGTGGACGTTCACGATCATCGCGGGCGCGATCTGGGCCGGCGACGCCTGGGGCCGCTACTGGAACTGGGACCCCAAGGAGGTCTGGTCCTTCGTCACCTGGGTGGCCTACGCCTGCTACCTGCACGCCCGCGCCACCGCCGGCTGGAAGGGCCGCAAGGCCGCGTACCTCGCGCTCTTCGCCTTCGCCTGCTGGATCTGGAACTACTACGGCGTGAACATCCTGCTCAGCGGCAAGCACTCGTACGCGGGCGTCTGACCGGCGGGAGTGGGACGCTGGTGGCATGACTCTCGTGAGCCATGCCACCAGCGAGCAGCGCGGCGAGAACCACTGGCTGCTCCGCTTCGAGCTGCACCTGCCGTACTCCTACGAGGTGCTCTGGCCCGCCCTGACCACGGCGCGCGGGCTCCGCGGCTGGCTGGCCGCGGCCGACGTCCTGGAGCGCCGGCTCGGCGGGGCCGTCACGCTGCGCCGGCTGAACACCGGGACGGTGACGACGGGCCGCATCACCGCCTGGGACGTCGAGCGCGTCGTGGAGTACACGCTCACCGAGCACGGCCGGGTCCGCTTCCACCTGGAGGCCGTCGGGACCGATTCGACCGTGATCCGGTTCGTGAACGAGCGGGGCGGGACGGAGGACGAGCGCCTGGACTGCCTGGCGGACTGGCACGAGCACTTCGAGCTGCTGGACTCCGCCCTGGCCGGCCGGCCGGCGGACTGGTCCGCCTGGACGGACACCCGCTGGGCGGAGCTGCGCGAGGCGTACGCGTCCTTCTCCCGGGCGTAGCGAATCGAGCCTCGGCGGCGTTCGAGGGGTGGGTGTGCCCAGGATCGGGGGCCCCGGTCCTCCCGGCGGTGGCTCACCACACCGGCCGCAGGGCCGGCAGTGGGCCGTCGCCATTGAGCACCCGTACGAGGCGGCCGAGTTCGCCCCGCAGCGCCCCGAGGTCCACGGCGCCGGCCAGTTCGGCCTCCAGCTCGTGCAGGATCCGGCCCGCGACGGCCAGGTGGTCGGTGGCCGCGGCGGTGAGCACCACCAGCTTGCGGCGGCCCCCCTCGGGGTGCGGCTCGCGGCGGACGTAGCCGCGCTTCTCCAGGTCGTCGACGATCTGCCCGGCGGCCTGCTTGGTCACCCCGAGCCGTTCGGCGAGCTCGCTGGCGGTGGCGCCCGGCCCCTTGAGGGCCTGGAAGGCCATGCCGTGCAGGGGGCGCAGGTCCGTGTACCCGGCCTCGGCCACCCTCCGGGTGAACTCGCCCAGCAGCAGCTGGAAGCCGAGCCCCATGAGGAAGGTCAGCTCGATGCCCTCGTCGCTTCGGTGTGTGGTCACGGAAACATGGTGACACGAGCGAGACAAGCTGCTTTACTCATGCGAGTAAAGGTACTTGACTCAATCGGAACGAGGGCTCTCTCTTGCACGTGATCGCCGCTTCCCCCGACAACGTCACCGTCACCCCGAACGCCACGATGACCGGACTCGCAGCCCCCAGCCGGGGCAGCTCCGAGCTCAGCACCTGGCACGTCGACATGGCCGCCGGCGTCACCGGCCCCGAGCACTCCGTCAGCCGCGAACAGGTCTGGACGCTCACCGCCGGCTCCCTGGAGGTGATCTGGGACGGCGGCCGCACCGAGAAGGTCGCCGCGGGCCAGACCATGGTCCTGCCCCCGGACGTACCGCGCCGGATCCACGCCACCGAGTCCTTCCAGGCGTACGTGGCCATGCGTGCGGACGGGGTCGTATCCGTCCCCGGCACCGAGGGGTCCCGAACCCTTCCCTGGGCGGAGTGAGCCGGCGCGAGCATCACGCGCCCGCGCACACATCCGCAGCCGACCGATCCGGCGCGACCCCGCCGATCACGCACCTTCAGAAGGTGCCGAGGGGGGCCGGGGCGGGCCGGGCCGGCGCCGGCGGGAGCCGCAGCTCCGTCAGCCGTCCTTGTCCTCGCCCTGCTCGCGCAGCTTCAGCTCCTCCTCGCGGCGGCGCAGGTCCGCCTCCCAGTCCTTGAGGAGGGCCTCGTCCTTCTTGTTCTCCTCACGAAGGGACTTGAGGAACTCCGGGTTGTCGTCCGGGGCGACCCACTCGTGGCGGTGGTTGCGGTGCCACTCGGCGGGCGTACGGCCGTTGGCCGGGGGGCGGCGCAGCTTGCCCGCAGCGAACCAGACGATCGGGCCGACGATCCAGAAGAGCAGGATGATGATGACCCAGACGACCTTGGGGAGGTGTTTGGCCTCGTCCTCGGGGGTGTTGAGGCAGTCGATGAACGCGTAGATCGTCAGCGCCAGCGGCAGGATGAACATCAGCGCCCTGATCATGCGGAACGGCCCCCTTGAAGCAATGGCGGGGTGCGATTCGACGGCCCCGGTGACAGGCCCAGCGTAGCCGGTGACGGATACTGCCCCTATGGCTTACGACGATCTCCGCTCGCTGCTCCGGGCTCTGGAGCGAGAAGGCGACCTCAAGCGCATCAAGGCCGAAGTCGACCCGTACCTGGAGGTCGGGGAGATCGTCGACAGAGTGAACAAGGCGGGGGGCCCGGCGCTCCTCTTCGAGAACGTCAAGGGCTCGGCGATGCCGCTGGCCATGAACGTCTTCGGCACCGACCGCCGCCTCCTGAAGGCCCTCGGCCTGAAGTCGTACGGCGAGATCAGCGAGAAGATCGGCGGCCTGCTGAAGCCGGAGCTCCCGCAGGGCTTCATCGGGGTCCGCGAGGCCTTCGGCAAGCTCGGCTCGATGGTGCACGTGCCGCCGAAGAAGGTGAAGGGCGACTCCGCGCCCGTCCAGGAGGTCGTCCTCACCGGCGACGACGTGGACCTCGACCAGCTCCCGGCCCTCTTCACCTGGCCCAAGGACGGCGGCGACTTCTTCAACCTCGGCCTGACCCACACCAAGCACCCCGAGACGGGCGTGCGCAACCTCGGCCTCTACCGGCTCCAGCGCCACGACAAGCGCACCATCGGCATGCACTGGCAGATCCACAAGGACAGCCGCAACCACTACGCCGTCGCCGCGGCGAAGGGCGAGCGGCTGCCGGTCGCGATCGCCTTCGGATGCCCGCCCGCGGTGACCTACGCGTCCACCGCGCCGCTGCCGGGCGACATCGACGAGTACCTCTTCGCCGGCTTCGTCGCGGGCAAGCGGATCGAGATGGTCGACTGCAAGACGGTCCCGCTCCAGGTCCCGGCCCACGCGGAGGTCGTGATCGAGGGGTGGCTGGAGCCCGGCGAGATGCTCCCGGAGGGTCCCTTCGGCGACCACACCGGCTTCTACACCCCGCAGGAGCCCTTCCCGGCCCTGAAGATCGATTGCGTGACCATGCGCAAGCGGCCGCTCATCCAGTCGATCGTCGTCGGCCGGCCGCCGACCGAGGACGGCCCGCTCGGCCGCGCGACGGAGCGGTTCTTCCTGCCCCTGCTCAAGATCATCGTGCCGGACATCGTGGACTACCACCTCCCGGAATCGGGCGGCTTCCACAACTGCGCGATCGTCTCGATCGACAAGAAGTACCCGAAGCACGCCCAGAAGGTGATGCACGCCGTCTGGGGCGCGCACATGATGTCGCTGACCAAGCTGATCATCGTGGTCGACAAGGACTGCGACGTCCACGACCTGCACGAGGTCTCCTGGCGGGCCCTGGGCAACACCGACTACTCCCGCGACCTCACCGTCGTCGAAGGACCGGTGGACCACCTGGACCATGCCTCGTACCAGCAGTTCTGGGGCGGCAAGGCGGGTATCGACGCCACCAGGAAACTGCCCGAGGAGGGCTACACCCGCGACGGCGGCTGGCCCGACATGGTCGAGTCCGACCCGGACACCGCCGCCCTCGTGGACCGCCGCTGGAAGGAGTACGGACTGTGAGCCCGATCGCTGCGGGCGGCCCCGCCCTGTTCCTGGGCGACGGCACGCCCTGCGTGGCACTGGTACGCCCCGAACTCGACGTGAACGACCCGGGGCTGCGCCTCGTGGCCGAGCAGGCCGGGGTCACCCCCGAGGAGTTCGCCGGGGAGTCCGGCATCTGGCAGGTCATGGCCGACCGCACGGACGGCGAGGGGCGGACCTTCGAGCTGCCCGAGCTCACCGACGGCGAGGCCGCGGTCTTCGCGGACGAGCTGCTGTACGCGCTGGCCGGCACGGGCGACGCCGAACTCGAACTGGCCGACGGCATCATCGTCCTCTCCGTCACCCGCGCCGGTGACGACCGCGTCTCCCTGAGCGCCCGGGTCGTACCGCCGGCCGGAGCGCAGACCCCGGGGCCGCAGACCGGACCCCTGGACGTGGAGCTCGGCACGCTCCCGGTCGAAGACGTCCGCGCGCACGTCGTCGAGTTCCACCGGAGCGTCGTATGACATCGGCCGCCGAAGGGGTCCTCGGTCCAGGGCCCGCCGCGCCGCAGGCGGGGAAGGTCAAGGCCTTCCTGAGGCTCGTGCTGATCGAGCACTCGGTCTTCGCTCTGCCCTTCGCCTACATCGCGGCGTTCACCGCGATGTTCCAGCTCGACCGGAGCGTCCACTGGGGCGTCCTGCTGCTCGTCACCATCTGCATGGTGGGGCTGCGGACCTTCGCGATGGCCGCCAACCGGATCATCGACCGCGAGATCGACGCCCGTAATCCGCGCACGGCCGGCCGTGAGCTGGTCACCGGCGCGGTGTCGGTCCGCGCGGCCTGGACCGGCGCCGGGATCGCGCTCCTGGTCTTCCTCGGCTCGGCGGCGCTGCTGAACCCGCTGTGCCTGGCGCTCGCGCCGGTCGCCGTGATCCCGATGGTGGTCTACCCGTACGGCAAGCGGTTCACGAACTTCCCGCACGCCATCCTGGGTCTGGCCCAGGCCATGGGCCCGGTCGGGGCCTGGCTCGCGGTCACCGGTGAGTGGTCCTGGGACGCGGTCGTCCTGGGCCTGGCGGTGGGCGTGTGGATCGGCGGCTTCGACCTGATCTTCGGCTGCCAGGACGTGGCCGCCGACCGTGCGGAGGGCGTCAGGTCCGTCCCGGCCCGCTTCGGCGTCCCGGCCGCCCTCTGGGGCGCGCGCGGCGCGCACGTCGTGACCACGGCCCTGCTGGCCTGGTACGCGCTGGCCACGGACGCGGGCGGGCTGTTCTGGGCCGGCCTGGCGGTCGTCGTCGCCGCTTTCCTCTACGAGCACACGATCGTGAAGCCGCACGACCTGTCCCGCCTGAACCGCGCCTTCTTCACGGTCAACGGCTTCATCGGGATCGCCCTGTTCGTGTGTGCCCTGCTGGATCTCGTGGTCCGGGGTCTGACCTTCTGAGCAGCGTGCGGCCAGGGCCGGGCCTGCTCCCGGCGCGGCATCCCGCACCACCTGATCTTCGATTCGTACCAGGCGCAGTGCACCACCCTGCGGAACCCGGGGCCGGACGGTCACCGGGGCCGGGACGTCATCTCCTACGGGGAGACGGTCGTGGTCGAGACCGGCATCGGCAAGATCTCCGTGGACACCGCCGCCCTGCCCGTCGACCCCTCCGTCGTCAGCTGAGGGCCGGCGCGCGGCGGGGGAAGGCGAAGGCCGCCGCCGCGCCGGCCAGCAGGCCGAAGAGGTGGCCCTGCCAGCTGACGCCCGAGTCGGTCGGCAGGACGCCGAGGAAGACCGTGCCGCCCCAGACGGCGGCGATCACCACCGCCACCACCACGCCCAGCGGCCGCCGTTCCACGAAGCCGCGGACCAGCAGGTAGCCGAAGAGGCCGAAGATCAGGCCCGAGGCGCCCGCCGTGATGCTGTCCGACGGGGAGACCAGCCAGACGCCCAGCCCGTCCACCACGGTGACCGCGGCGCAGACGGCGAGGAAGCGGCGGATGCCGCTGAGGGCGGCGACGAACCCGAGGGCCAGCAGCGGGACGCTGTTGGCCGCCAGATGGTCGAAGCCGAAGTGGAGGAAGGGCGCGAGCGGTATTCCGGTGAGCCCGTCCGGTTCACGGGCGATGATCCCGTAACCGTCCAGTGCATGGCCGGTGGCCAGGTCCACCAGCTCGATCAGCCACAACAGGGCGACCCAGCCGGCCATCAGCTTCCCGGCCGCCTTGGCCCGGTCGAGCTGTGTCCAGCCCGCTTCCACCGTCGTGCTCATCCTCGCCCCCTCGCTCGTCCCGTCACGGGAACGTCCGGCCACCTTACTGAGTGCCCACCGGCGGTGGCCGGATAGTCTCGGAGGTATGACTGAGCGCAAGCGCACCCCGTGGGTGGTCGGGGTTTCCGGGGCATCCGGGACGCCGTACGCGGCGGCGGTGCTCCGCGGGCTGCTGGCCGCGGGGGAGAGTGTCGACCTGGTGGTGAGCCGCGCCTCGCGCCTCACCCTGCTGGACGAGACCGGGATCGCCTTCCGCGACGCGCACTGGCGCGAGGACCTGACGCAGTGGCTGGGGCGCGGGGCCGACGGGAAGCCCGGGACCTTCGCGCGCCCGGAGCTGGACGACGTCCGGTACTGGGGTGCGGGGGACCTGGCGGCGGGCCCGAGTTCGGGCTCGTACCCGGTGAAGGGGATGCTCGTCGTCCCCGCGTCCACGGCCTGTGTGGCGGGGGTGGCACTGGGACTGTCGAAGGACCTGCTCCAGCGCGTGGCGAGCGTGACGCTCAAGGAGCGGCGCCGGCTGGTGGTCGCGGTGCGGGAGACCCCGCTGAACGGGCAGACGCTGCGGCATCTGGTGGCGCTGGACGAGGCGGGCGCGATCGTACTGCCCGCCTCTCCGGCGTTCTACACGGGTGCGACGCACATCCAGGATCTGGTGGACTTCGTCGCGGGGCGGGTGCTGGACGCGGCAGGGGTGCCGCACCGGCTGTACCGCCGTTGGGAGGGGGAGCTGGGAGGCTCCCGTACTCCCCGGGAGGCAAGCGCCGGTGACTAGGCCTTCTTGCGACGGCCGAGCGGCTTGCGGGCCTTGTCGACGCGGTGGGCCGCGGCGGGCTGGTGGGCACGGGATCGGTTGGCCAGCTCCTGGAGCTCCCGCATGTGTGCGTAGGCCATCTCGATCGTGAGCACGGTGAACCACTCCTGAAGATCGTCATTGATCAGCTGAAAGATTTCACAGGGTGTTGACCCTGTGTGCCTTAGATTCTATACCTAAACTCGCAGGATCGCCGAATAATGGAAGGCTCCACGTAAATGGACACGGTGGACAGGCAGCTCATCCAGGCACTCCGGGAAAACGGTCGTGCCTCGTACGCGGAGCTGGGCCGTCTCGTGGGCCTCTCCGGCCCCAGCGTCACCGACCGCATCAACCGACTGGAGACCGCCGGGGTCATCACCGGCTACCGCGCAACGGTGGACTCGCGTTCGCTCGGCCTCGGCGTCACCGCGCTGATCGGACTCTCCATGTCCGACGCCGCGGACCACGAGGACGTGGCCCGCAGGCTGCGCGACCTCAACGAGATCGAGGACTGCTGGTTCATCGCGGGCGACGACTCCTTCATGCTGAAGGTGCGCGCCAACGACGTGGACGGCCTGGAAAAGATCATCCGCAGGCTCTCCGGCACCAAGGGCGTCTCGCGCACCCGCACCACCATCGTGCTCTCCACCAAGTGGGAGAACCGGGTCGGGGAGCTGCCCGAGGAAGCCTGAGAGTACGGTTGGGCAGGGTTTGCAGGACAGGCAGACAGAGGCATCTAGAGGAGGCGACCGGTACATGGACGCTGGGCTCAAGCGTGAGCTGGAGGAGAAGGTCCGCTCCGGCGAGCGGCTGACCCGTGAGGACGGTATCGCCCTCTACGAGTCGGACGACCTGGCCTGGCTCGGTGGCCTCGCCCACGAGGTGCGCACACGCAAGAACGGTGACGTCGTCCACTTCAACGTCAACCGGCACCTCAACATGACGAACGTGTGCACCGCCTCGTGCGCGTACTGCTCGTTCCAGCGCAAGCCGGGCGAGAAGGACGCGTACACGATGCGCATCGAGGAGGCCGTGCGCCTGGCCAAGGCCATGGAGAACGACAGCCTGACCGAGCTGCACATCGTCAACGGTCTGCACCCGAACCTGCCGTGGCGCTACTACCCGCGCTCGCTCTCCGAGCTGAAGAAGGCGCTGCCGAACGTCTCGCTGAAGGCGTTCACGGCGACCGAGATCCACCACTTCGAGACGATCTCGGGGATGTCGGCCTCCGACATCCTCGACGAGCTGATCGAGGCCGGCCTGGAATCGCTCACCGGCGGCGGCGCGGAGATCTTCGACTGGGAGGTCCGGCAGCACATCGTCGACCACCGCACCCACTGGGAGGACTGGTCGCGCATCCACCGGCTCGCGCACGAGAAGGGTCTCAAGACCCCCTCGACCATGCTGTACGGGCACATCGAGGAGCCGCGCCACCGCGTGGACCACGTGCTGCGGCTGCGCGAGCTCCAGGACGAGACCGGCGGTTTCCAGGTCTTCATCCCGCTGCGCTACCAGCACGACTTCGTGGACATGCAGGACGGCAAGGTACGCAACAAGCTCCAGGCGCGTACGACGATGGCGACCGGCGCCGAGGCGCTGAAGACCTTCGCCGTCTCGCGACTGCTCTTCGACAACGTGCCGCACGTCAAGGTCTTCTGGGTGATGCACGGTGTGCAGACGGCCCAGCTCGCGCTGCAGCACGGCGCGGACGACATGGACGGCTCGGTCGTCGAGTACAAGATCACGCACGACGCGGACAACTACGGCACCCCGAACAAGCTGGGCCGTGAGGATCTGCTGGAGCTGATCCGGGAGGCGGGCTTCCGCCCGGTCGAGCGCAACACGCGCTACGAGATCATCCGCGAGTACCCCGGCCCGGACGCGAGCCTGCGCGAGACCCCGCAGGCGATGCGCGTCTGACGCGCCGAGCCGGTTCGAGCCGCCGGAAGCCCTGGTCCCCCGTGGACCGGGGCTTTTCGGCGTTCCGGTGTCCGGGAAGGCCGTACGGCGGGGGCGCGGAGTGCCCCGTTTTCCGTTGCCCCTCGCACAAGTAATGACTAATCTTGATCCGTGACCCTTACTTTCACCTTCGATCCGGTCGTCGACCCCACCCTGCGCGAGGGCCTCGTCGACCTTTGGGCGGATGCCTCCAATGCCGGCGGAGCCGTCGGCTTCGTACCGCCCGTCACCCGCGATGACATTCGGCCCGAGCTGGTCAAGCACCTCGTCGCCCTGGCCGAGGGCCGTCACCGCCTGCTCGTGGGGCTCGACCGGGACGGCCGGGTCGGGGCGGCCGCGTTCCTCGCGTTCAACACGCACCGGCTGCAGCGCCACTGGATCTGGGTCTACACGGTCATGGTCCACCCCGACCTCCAGGGCCGGGGCGCCGGCCGCGCGCTGATGGAGGGCGTCGCCGATGCCGCCCGCACGCTCGACGGCGTCGATGCCATCCGCCTCGGCTGCCGCGGTGGTCTGGGGCTGGAGCACTTCTACGCCGCCTGCGGCTACAAGGAGGTCGGCCGCGTCCCCGGCGCCATCCGGGTGGCCCCGGGCGACGACCGCGACGACATCACGATGCTGCTGCCGCTGCACTGATGTGCCGTCGGGCCCGCCGCCGCACCCCGGAGGGCGGTGGCCGGGTCCCGGCGTGCTTCACTGGACGGGCACCAGCACCAGCCGCCGCAGACCATGACGAGAGAGAAGGGGTCACCGTGTCCCGCAAGCCGAGCGCAACGATCCGCTACACCGCGATGCGCCTGGGCATCTTCGTCGGATGCCTCGTCGCCGTCGCGGGCCTCGTCCGGCTCGGCTGGGTGCCCGCGGGGCTCGGGGAGGCCAATGCCGCCTGGGTCGTCCTGCTCGCCATCGTGATCTCCGCCCCGCTCTCCTTCGTCCTGCTGCGCAAGCAGCGCGACGAGATGTCCACGCAGATCTCCGGGCGTGTCGCGGGTGCGAAGGAAAAGCTCGCCGCCAACCGCAGCCAGGAGGACCGGGCGGACGACGCGGCGCGCGCCTCGTAACCTCCGCCGGTTTCCTCACACACCGAACCGCCCCAGCATCGGGTACACCGCCCGTAACGCTGGGGCGGTGGTGTTTTCCGGGCCTGCGCAAGAGGGCCTCGTGCGCCGTTGTCTCAAAGCGCCCCTTTGAGTTTCTCAAAGGGGAGGTGTTAGCGTGTTCAGCATGTCGACCACAGTTGCGCACCCCATGATCGCGAGCGTTCCGCTCGTGACGCGCCTGCACGTCGACCTCTGCCGCCGCGCGTCCGCGGCCTGTTGCTGTTGAGCTGAATCGATACAGCAGCCGTCCCGGCCGGCCCTTCTGGCTGCTGCCGCACCGCTTCACCACCGCAGTACTTCCCCCCTGTCTTCGTGCGCCACCTCCGGAGAGTGTCCGTGTCCGCGACCCCCCAGGCCCCTGCCAAGGCCTCGTTCAAGTTTCCCTTCTGGGCCCAGATCGTCACCGGTCTCGCCCTCGGTGTCCTCTTGGGCTGGATAGCCCGCAGCCAGGACATCAGCTGGCTCGCCACCACCCTGGAGAAGACCGGCGACCTCTTCGTCCAGCTGCTGAAGCTGGCCATCGCCCCGCTCGTCTTCTTCGCGATCCTGGTGTCGATCACCAACCTGCGGAAGGTGAACAACGCGGCGCGCCTCGCCTCCCGCACCCTCCTCTGGTTCATGATCACCTCGCTGATCGCGGTCGGCATCGGCATCGCCATCGGCCTGCTGACCGACCCGGGTTCCGGCACCGGCCTCACCGCGGCCGACGGCAAGGACCCGAAGCGGACCGGCTCCTGGATCGACTTCCTCACCGGGATCGTGCCGACGGACATCGTCACGCCCTTCACCGAGCTGAAGGTCCTTCAGATCGTCTTCCTGGCCGTCGTCGCCGGTATCGCCGCCCTCCAGCTGGGCGCCAAGGCCAAGCCGGTCCTCGACCTCGCCGAGTCCGCCCTGGAGCTGCTCCAGAAGGCCCTGTGGTGGGTCATCCGCCTCGCCCCGATCGGCACCATCGGCCTCATCGGCACCGCGATCGCCACGTACGGCTGGGACCTGATCGGCAAGTACGCGACCTTCACCGCCGACGTCTACATCGGCTGCGTCCTCGTGATGTTCGGCGTCTACCCGCTGCTGCTCGCGACGGTCGCCAAGGTCAGTCCGCTGCAGTTCTTCAAGGGCGCCTGGCCCGCCATCCAGCTGGCCTTCGTCTCCCGCTCCTCCGTCGGCACCATGCCGGTCACCCAGAAGGTCACCGAGCGCCTCGGCGTCCCGAAGGAGTACGCCTCCTTCGCCGTCCCGTTCGGCGCCACCACCAAGATGGACGGCTGCGCCGCGATCTACCCGGCGCTCGCCGCGATCTTCATCGCGCAGATCTTCGACGTGCAGCTGGGCATCAAGGAGTACCTGCTCATCGTCTTCGTCTCGGTCATCGGCTCCGCGGCCACGGCCGGCCTGACGGGCGCCACCGTCATGCTGACGCTGACCCTGTCCACGCTGGGCCTGCCGCTCGCGGGCGTCGGCCTGCTGCTGGCGATCGACCCGATCCTGGACATGATGCGCACCGCCACCAACGTGGCCGGCCAGGCCCTGGTCCCGGTCATCGTCGCGGCCCGCGAGGGGATCCTGGACAAGGAGGCCTACGCCTCCGCCTCGGCCTCCCCGCTGGACGAGCCCGCCCCCGCCGCCGCCGAGCAGGTCGTGGTCGCGGCCTGATCCGCACCTCGCCGCACGGCACGGCACAGCAGCGCATGCCGCTCGCCGCAGCCCCCGCCC
>NZ_JBSGZP010000159.1:0-12468 GCF_053611065.1 Streptomyces sp. NPDC054840 | reverse complement strand
GTCTCACCGTGGCGCGCGGCGTCGACGGCGAGGATGTCCCGCCTTTCGGGCAGGCTCGCGCCGGCATGGACGTGGACGGATGCCCGATAAATACTCCGCCGCACCGTCCCCTGGGACGAGCCTGGGATGTTGAGCGCGCGGAGCAGCCCCTGCGGGGCCGCGTGCACCAGGTACTCGGCGTCCTCGAGCAGCTCGTCCAAAGCACCGGCCGCGGCGGCGTGGGCGGCGAGGTGGTCGACGATGTACGGTGCGGCAGCCGGCCAGTCTCGGCGCCCGCTGCCCCCGTCAAGGGGCACCTCGGCCAGCAACGCGCTCGTGACCGCCCGTTGCGTCTGCCGCTCGCCCGACCGAGCTCCCCGGGCACGCAACCGGTAGGCCACACCCTCGGGTGTCTGAGTCTCGACCAGGAGTTCGCCCGCCCGGTCCCGGAAGACGCTCACTTCCTGAGCCGTCCACGGGTGACCCGACAGGGCACGTGCCAGGACCACCCACAGGGCAAGTGGCAGACCCGCTCCTTCGGCGAACGCCAACGGCCGCAACAGCGCCGCCTCGTCGTCGGAATCCAGCGTCGGCCCGACGGCCCTTTCGGCGTTCGCCATCGCCACACGCTCCTCGCAGCCCGTTCACGACCCCGTCCCTCCCCGCTGCGGGTGGACGGGTCACCAACCTGGCCACGGATGCTACAGACAGCAACTGACATCCATACGGCCACCCCATCGCCGTCACCGGCAGCGCCGACAGCACGGTGCGGGTCTGGAACCTCGCCACCCGGGCTGTCTGGTGGGGGGCGTTCTGGCGTCCGGGTTCGAGAAGCGACGCGGCCGGCCTTCCGCCGACGCCGAGGGGATGGCGACGCAGACTTCGGCCTCGAAGTATGCGAGCAGGTCGAACTGGGCGGCGTTCGGGCCGTGTCCGTCCAGGGTGCGGAAGAGGTCGTTGTGGTGGGTGATGGTTCGGGGTGTCAGCCGGCCCGTCTCGTCGCCGGGCGGACGGGAGCGCCCCTTCCTCGGCGTGGGCGCATTCACTGGGAAAGCCGGGGGCGATTCTCCTTTCTGAAGTCATGCAGAGTTACATGTCGCGCACGCTGGGCTATTCCAATTTCTTGACATCGTGTCCAATAAAGGGATGCGATGTGCCAAGTTTGCGTAAAGTCGTGCGCCGTCGAGTGGGTGCGAATGGCCTGGACCAATGACTTGAGCAGCTGCAACTAGCTTGCCGCAGGGGCGAATTGATGGTCCATCACATGCTCGCTTCAAGGTAATTGAATTCGCGACATCTTTGCGCGTAGAGTGATGGCGTTCAGAACCCTTGATCTCTCTGGCAGGATTCCCGGCACCCAAACCACTCAAGGAAAGAGGTGTGGTTGTGCGTGGCCGCGGAACCCCTGAAACCCAGCTTCGCCGGCAGTGCAGGGCCATCGAAACGCGCGAATGTGACACTCGGTCAGGCGGTGCCGCCGGGCTGTAGCCGTAGGGGCGGGTGGTCAGCGGCGGAGGGTGGCGTACCGACCGGCTCCCCGACCGCTGAGCGTGCCCAGCGCCACGGTGCCACCACCGGTCCATCGCCGGTGGTGTCTTGTCCACCGCGGCTCACCACGGCTGTGCCAGCGCCGACCCGGCGTCGGGCCTGAGTCATTGGAGGCCAAGGTTGCGGCCGTCGGCCGTGGCCGTGGCGGCCGAGTCGTCAGCCGGGGCCTTTGCTCGGACGAGTGTGGTCGACCTCGTTGCCGTGCACCGATCTCCCAGACTGTGGCAGTCGCGCCGCATTCGCCGTGCAGCAGCGCGCACGCCGAAGCCGTCCTGGGCCGCCGTGATCATCCTGCGCCGTTCCGTTGGTGCCAAACGGTTCGGCTTCCATAAGCGAGCTGACCACTCGTCATTCTGTGGAGCATCGCCCAGGCAGGCGAGTTCCGCGTTCTCAGATCAAGGAGCATGATGCACAAACGCCGCGCGTCCCGCCGTAAGAAAGCGCTGATAGCCGCGATCACGGCCGCACTCTCCGGCGGCCTGCTGTTCGGCTTCAACGCCCTCGCCCAGGCCGATGTGGTCAGCGGCACGGTAATCGGCGGTCAGGGAAACTATCAGACCGTCAACCACCGCGCCAAGCCGTCTCTTTCGGCCCAGGTGAAGGGCTCCTCGAGGGTAGGCGCCAAGGTCCGGATGTCCTGCCGGACGACGGGCGACACGGTGGAGAACAACCCGAGGTGGATCTACACCGGCTCGTACTACATCGCTGATGCCTTCATCAAGGAGAACACCACCCCCCTGCCGGTCTGCGGTTCGACGCCAAACCCCCGACCCATCCCCACGACTGCGAAGACACTGAAGATCGACATGCAGAAGCAGGTCAGGACCCAGTGGTGCTGGGACGCCTCCGGCGTGACCATCGCCAAACACTGGGGCCGCTCCGTCAGCCAGGAGCAGTTCTGCCAACTCGCTGCCCAGGGAACGTGGGTGAACTGCAACAACCAGCCCGCCACGCTGGAGGACATGGCCAACGGCCTGGCCAGGCTGGGACTGAGGAACAGTGGCCACAGCCTGTACCGCAACGCCTCGTTCGGTGAGTCCGTCACCGAGATCGACGCGGGCCGTCCGTTCGCCGTCAGGTTCGGCTGGCGCACCGGCGGCGGTCACATGAACGTCATCTACGGCTACGACAGCGCCACCAACATGATCGCGGTCGGCGACCCGTGGCAGACCACCCAGACCTACACCTGGTGGAACCACTCGACTTACGCGAACAACAACTCGTTCCAGTGGACCCACTCCCGCATCGGCATCCAGGGCTGAGGAGCAGACCGATCATGCAGATCATGCGACACGCCAGGCAGGCGACACCCCGCGCCGCCGTCCTCGCCACGGCCGCACTCGCCGTCGCCCTGTGCGGAATCGTTCCCGCACAGGCTGCGGAGGGCGAGGGCATCGCGGGTTACGAGTCCGCCCGGCAAACCATCCGGAGCAACCAACTCCACGACACCGTCTCCCGCTTCCTGGTCTCGGCCCGACAGCCCCGCAGTGCCCCCGCCGCGGACGGTGGCACCCTCGGCGCCCCCGGGAACGCACCGGCCGCCGTCGCCGCGCCCCCCGGGTTCGATCTCAAGGACCCGGTTCCGATGTTCGAGATCAGCCCCGACTTCGTGACCGGCAAGGCCCAGGCGACCCCGCAGACGGCGCTCCGGCTCTCCTACCTGGCCTCCCGGGTGATCGCCGCCGACGGGAAGCACGCCGCCGTATTGCTCGCGCCCAAGGGGAACCCCGCCACACCGGGGAGCGGCGTGCAGAACGTCGGTGCCGAGGGCTGGCAACTGGCCGGGATCCGGGACGGGGACGCCGAGGTCGGCTTCGCCGAGCGCGGCACTCCTCAGGCCCGTACCTTCACCGAGCCGCAGATCCACGCCTGGTACCGGCTCACTGCCGAAGGCATGGTCGAGCCCCTCAACGAGGAGGCGACCACCGGCCTCCACGGAAAGCGCGGCATCACCCTCGCCGCCTACCAGAAGCTGGTCACCGCCCGCTACGGCGACAAGATGCCCGGTTCGGAGTACGACCGCAAGGGCCTGGCTGGCGGATACGGCGGCCTCGTGGAGGACCAGCCGGAGCAGCCCGCCGCATCCGTGCAGCCTGCCACCGATGAGCCCTGGCAGTCGATGGCCGCCACCGGGCTCGCAGCTGTAGCGACAATCGGCGGCGCGGTGCTGTACGCGCGCCGCAGGAGAGCTGCGACCACCCACTGATCGGAAACGTGAGGCCGGGCCCCTGCCCCGTGCTGAGCCCGACGATTTTCATCGGCGGGCTCAGCAGCTCGGGAGGGCGACCCGGCCCCTGACACGAGGGACGCCCCAGGCTGTGCGGGGCCGATGTCGGCAGGGGCGAAGGGGCTTCGGCACTGGCTCAGCCCGGAGTACGGCGCTATCCATGACGGCTCCGACGCCGTGATCACAGCCCCCGCCGCACGCCAATTCACAACGGATGGGGAGCTACTGCGACCTCCCCTGGAGCATGTGGTCGGGGTCATGCCTGACCCGTACTCCGGTGCCGCTTCGCGTACGACCAGGTCACCGCAGTCATCAGGGCCGGTATGGCGAACAGCGGGGCGAAGACGAAGCCCCAGACGGTCTGTGCCGTACCGCTTGACATGTACGTCTGGCTCGCGACGGTGAAGGCGACCACGACTTGCCACAGTGCCACCACGACCAAGAGAGCGGAGGCGGTCCAGGCCAGCGCGGCGAGGGTCCGGGGGCGCAGCGGCCGCCACCGGTCGCTCACGAGCAGCAGCGGGAACAGGGCGGCCAGCTCACCGATGACCGAGAGGCCCACCACATACGCGACGCCCCACCCCGGGATGTCGAAGACCTCGCGGAGGACCTGGTCGCTGTAGCCGACGTAGACACCGGATGCCATGGCGACGCGCCACAGGCCGGACGGGACGGCGCACAGGGCGATGGCGTGGGCGGCGCGGCGGGCCCAGACGGGCGCGGGGGCAGGAGCGGGGAGCGGGGAGGTCGCTGTCGTCATGACGTACATGCTGGCCGTGGACATGCCAGTCGCACGTCGCCCGCCAGGAGGGCGCGCACCCTGCTCGGGTCCTACCTGAGCCAGGTACGCCCTCCCCCGACAGAGTGAGCTTCCCGTCCCGACCAGCGATTTTCGGCCCAGCCAGGCGCCTGCCGAGCCCTCAGCTGTCACCCTCGTGGCCACCGACCCTCTGGGAGACCGCGTCCTGGAGCGGTTTCATGCGATCCACGAGCTGCTGGAAGTCGGCGGTGCGGCCATCGGACCACTGACCCATGGCGACCACCATGACCCGGCCGTGGCCCGTGAAAGCCTGCACCAGCCCGCTGTCCGCCGACAGGGTCGGCAGACCGGATCCGGGAGGCGGACCCTGCACGGCGACCTGGTAATCGTCGAAGGCCATCGCCAGCTCGGTTACCAACGCCACAGTGTCCTGCGGGTCCTTCATCGTGAAGACGGCCATGTTGAACTGATTGTTCCGGTCATCCTTGTAGAGGGCGATCTGCTCTCCGACACAGCCCGCACTGTCCTCGATCATGGCGGCCAGCCGGGGTCCGACCCCGTCCGGCTCCGTGCACGACTCCATCACGGTCGAGCCCAGCCTGGTGAAGACAGCGCCGGATCCACCCTTGACCTCCGCCGGGAACAGTTCGGCGAGCGGCATCATCGGCCGCGTGTCGCCGGCCGCGGCCACTGTGCCCCGCGACGACGCGGCTGAGGACGCCGTGGTGGGTGTGGACACGGCCGGAGCCGGCGCGGCGTTGCCGTCGCCGGGTGACACTCCGGTGTACTTCAACACGACGAAGGCGGCACCCACAGCCACCAGTGCCAGTGCCAGGTTCAGCGGCCACACCCGCCGGGGCCGCGGCGCGGACCGCAGACTGGGTTCTTCAGCTTCGAACCGCCGGACCAAGTCATTCCACTCATCGTCACCCGAGCCGCTCGGGCCCGTGGGTATCTCGTTGTTGTTCGGCACCCACGAACTCTAGTGATCAGCGCGGGTCAACTGAACAGCCCCAGGTCACAGCCTCATCACTCTGCCGGCCGGCAGGGCTCCAGCGAGGACCGGTACGGCCCCTCCGGACCATCGGAGGCCGACTCTTTCGGAGGCCCGACCGCAGCTACGGGCGGAGCAGCTATGCGTTGGGGGGAGGAACGCATCTCGCTCGGATGGGGACGCGAATCCGGTCTTGTCACCTCGGGTGTTCGGTAGTTCGCCGGCTGTATGAGGCCTGGGGAGCTTGCGGCGGTGCTGGTCCGGTTGGAGGAGTTCGCTTCCGAGGTGTTCGCGCCGCTGGTGCGGCGGGACCGGCCGGAGAAGGGCCAGTTGTATCTGCGGGGCCTGTCCCGGTGAGCCCGAGATGCTGCCCCATCACGCAGGCCCGTCTCGCCCAGGTCCTGCAGACCACGACCCAGTCGGTGAAGAACGGGGAAGCGGGTCGTTCCGAGCCGAGGCCGCCGCGCCGTCAGGCGTATCAGCGGCTGCTGGACGGCTGGGCCGCCCAGTTACTCCGCCAGGCCGAGCGTGCCCGTGCCGCAGCACTGTCCGGCAGGCCCGCACAGGCCTTCCCGTCAGCCGCACCCAGCAGTCCGGCCATTGCCGAGTCCGTGGGTCGTCCGACGTCGACGTCGCGGCGCCCGGCAGCGAAGAAGGCCACGAAAGCCCCACTGCTTCGCCCGCCGATCCCCGGTTACCGCACGGCCCGCTCGCGGTCCTGGATGGCGACGGCTCCGCGTACGGCGTGGACGGGATCGTGCTGGACTGCCCCGCCACCACCGTGGTCGAACTGGTGGAGTGGACGTTGAAGGAGTCCGCCCTCGGTGCTCCGCGCCTCCACCACAACGGCAAGGACTCCGACCCGCTGATCGTGCTCACCGCCTCCGCCGCCGTGAAGCTCGGACTCCCGGAATGACGGGGCCCCGGTGCCACCGGCATGGTGATCGTGAGGGTCGAGCGAGCCTCGTCGGCTTCCGGGGTCCGGCATGGCGGCCGCCATGGCGCGCACGTCGGCCCACGTCGCGCCGGGGCGCTCGCGGTACCCGGCCGTGTCCGGCCGTCTCCCCTGCGGCGCGCAGCATGGGGGTGAGCACCTGGAGGGACTGCGCGGTGAGTCCAGCCCGCTTGCCTGCGGTCGACCAGCGCGACGGCAGCCGGGCGATGCTGCTGCAGGCCTCCCCGACCACGGCAGGAGCGCGGCGGGTGACGGCGGGCGGTGCGGCGCCGCACCCACACAGGGTGCGCCTACGGCGCGGTGACCCGCACCGGTTCCGTGTCTGCCGCGCTGTGCCGCTCGGCCCAGTTCTCCAGGGCCGTGCGGCAGGCGTGGTCGACGTGGTGCAGCCCCGAGAGGTCCAGCTCCACGGGGCGGTCCTGCGGCAGGGCCTCCAGACTGTCGAGGATCTTCGGCAGCCTCAGGAACGTCGCATTGCCCGACAGGTACGCTTGGACCGGGCCGGCACCCTTGTCGATCACCTCCAGCTTGACGTGCGAGGCCTGCCAGGCGGTCTTGGCGACCGACAGGGCCAGACCGATCAGCACGCCCTCGAACATGTTGACGGCGACGATCGCCACGGCCGTGACCACCAAAATCAGCGCCTCACCGCGGTACGCCGTCCACAGCTGCACGACCTGCCGGAACGGGATCAGCTTCCAACCCGCGTGCACGAGGATGCCGGCGAGTGCGGGCAGCGGGATCAGCTCCAGGACGGACGGCAGGAGCGCCGCGAACAGCAGCAGCCACACGCCGTGCAGCACCCGGGAGGCCTTCGTCTTCGCGCCCGCCTGGACGTTGGCCGAGCTGCGCACGATCACGGCGGTCATCGGCAGCGCGCCGAGGAGCCCACACACGGTGTTGCCGGCGCCCTGCGCGATGAGTTCCTTGTCGTACTCGGTGCGCGGCCCGTCGTGCAGCCGGTCCACAGCCGCTGCGCTGAAAAGGCTTTCAGCGGAGGCGATCAACGCGAACGCCAGGACGGTGCCAAGGACGGCAGGCTGGGCCAGCTGAGCGAAGGCGTCGGCCCCCGGCGGCTGGATCGCGCCGAGCAGCCCCTGCACCTCCACCGTGGCGACCGGCAGCCCGAACGCCAGCGAGGCCAGTGTGGCGAGCAGCACCGCCGCGAGCGCGCCCGGCACCGTCCGAGCCCGTTTCGGCATGCGCTTCCACAGCACCATCACCGCGATGGTGGCCGCGCCCACTCCGAGCGAGGCCAGGGCCTCGGTGCTGCCGACCGCGCGGACGAGCGCCTGCGGCAGCCCCGCGATCTTGTCGATGCCGGACGCCGGCGCCTTCAGGCCCGCCGCCGCGTACAGCTGGCCCGCGATGATCACGAGCCCGATGCCGGCCAGCATGCCCTCGACCACCGACACCGAGATGGCCCGGAACCAGCGGCCCAGCCGGAGCGCGCCCATGAGGAGCTGGAGGAGCCCGGCGGCCAACACGATCACACCGAGCGCGGTCAGCCCGAACTGGCGGACGGCCTCGAAGACGAGCACGGTCAGACCGGCGGCCGGCCCGGACACCTGCAGGCTGCTGCCGGGCATCAGTCCCGCGACGATGCCGCCCACGATGCCGGTGACCAGGCCGAGTTCCGCCGGGACGCCGGAGGCGACGGCAACGCCGACGCACAGCGGCAGCGCGACAAGGAAGACGACGAGGGAGGCGGCGAAGTCACGCCTGAGATGGGGAGACCTGATCACAGCGTTCACGGTGCCGCTCACAGAGACTCGAAGGTGTCGGTGCCCGTGCGGTGTTCGAGTACGGCCCCGGTGTGAACCTCGTAGTACCAGCCGCGTACCCGCAGAAGCCCCTCGGCCAGCCCCTTCTCCACGCAGGGGTAGGAACGAAGACGCAGCAGTTGGGCGAGCACGTGGTGCTGCACGGACGCGGCGACCGCCGGGTCGTCCGGGTCGGCCGACACCGGCCGGCTCGCGGCGTACGCGAGCCAGTCCCGCACGGCCGGGACCGGGTCGAGGTCGTCGCCGCGGACCAGCGCGCCGACGGCCCCGCAGTGCGAGTGGCCGCAGACGACGATGTCCTGGACGCCGAGCACTTCCACGGCGTACTCGATGGTGGCGGCCTCGGAGGTGGGCCGCTCGGAGGCGTACGGCGGGACGATGTTGCCCGCGGTGCGCAGCTCGAAGAGCTGACCGGGGGCGGCGCCGGTGATCAGGGCCGGTACGACCCGGGAGCCGGAACAGGTGATGAACAGGACCTCGGGGGACTGGCCTTCGGCGAGCTTGGCGAACTCCTCAGGGCGCTGTCCGAATGTGCGGGCGTTGTCGATGAGGGGCTGCATGCGTGGTCATTCCTCCTGGCGCGCCATGGCAGCGCGTCGGACGGGCAGGACAGAGGCAGGCGCTGCTTCGCTGTCAACAGCGGAAGACCTGGAGCGCCGCCGGGACGTGGCGGTTCTGCGCAGGGGCCTGACGGCCCGTCGAGGCAGTGGTCGCCGTGACCGGTGAGGACGCGCGGCGCCTACCCCGATGACCGGATTCCAGGCTGGACTCAGGCCGTGGCACGTCGGGATCCGTGCGCGTGTGCGAACACCGCCGCACCAGCCGGGAACAGGCGGCGAGCAGGGCGGCGGCGAGGACCGCGACCGCAGTCCCGGCTTTCCCACCTCGCAACATCGACCCCTCCAGCTGAAAAAGACACCTGTTGCACTCACCAAGAACCGGTCAACGGTTGGTCAAGAAACACGGTAACGCGGCAAAGTTGCTTGCGCGGTTAACGCAACGCGTCGGACGGAAGAGAGCCCGAAAGTGCGAGGTTCGTTGGCTCGAACCTGCCCTGTCCCCGCTCGCCGCACGGCACGAGCGGAACGGGAACGTACGCCAGGGCTCCTCGCCTCCGGCGATGTCTGCGTAGGCCCGACCCCGGCAGCAGCCCTCCAGGTGACCACCGCCCTGAGCACCCCGCCGGTGCGCGCCGCTTCGGCGTCCCGGCCGCGACGCCGAGGACTCGGGCATGGGTGGAAGGGCCTCGCCCCCCCCACCGAGGGCTGGGCCGTGCGGGCATCAAGCGCGGTCACCGTGCTGGTGACCACCGCCGCGTGTTTCCCACCCGGGGCTGGGTAGCTGAGGGCCGAGGACTCCCTCCCCACCTCACCTAGTAGATCGGCGGCTACGGCTGCCGCCGGCCAGACTGCCAAGACGCCGGTCCGTACAACGGATCCCGTCTTGGGGTGCGTCCAGCAACGACCCCCACGGCGTCGCCCTGCTCCTGGCACCAGGAGAAGCGGTTGTGCATCCGACCGGGCTGGCGAACCGGCACGCGTCGCTGCACCCATAGCACCGCCAATCAGGGGAACGCGGTGCCAGATGCTGACGCGGGAGAGGGATTCCGCGGGGCGGATTATCGTGAGAGTGGCGGTGTCAGCACCGGGCGTCAACGCCGGCCCCCGCGTTCACACAGGATACCGAACGCTGTGCTGGTGCTGCGGGACGCCGGCCGGCCGCGGCTATGGTCGGGCCAGTCCGCGCCGATAGGGCGTGCGCGGGCGAGGCCCGGTGGCCAGAGCGCTCTGGCGGCAGTAGCGCCGGGCCGCCTCACCCCCACTGCGGCAAGAGGTCCGGCGCGCGCACCGGGCGGAGCGGCCAGGCGATGGCTTCCAGGGTGCGACGGTGGTCGGCCCACCGTCGTCCACGGACCGGATCGGCCGGCATCAGCGGCTCGATCCGGTCCCATATCGCATCAGTGATCACCAATCGAACAGACAAATCCGATCAACTGGCCAACCCCTCAAAGAGACACGCCCAAGGCCGTGACGTCCACCGAGCTCGCCCTATGGCGATTACTTGAACTTCCAGCCGTAGGCGCTCACAACACGCGCGTTGGCGCTGGCGCCTTCATGGTCTGTCCCCATCTTCTTCCACGGAAGCGTGTAGTTCTGGTAGACGCCGGGACTGGTCAGGTACTCGAAAGTGACCGTCACACGCCAGTTGTCCGCGGATCGCCCGCTGCACTTGGCGTAAGCCGTGGAGACCTACGTCGCCGCGTACCGCGACTGTCTGCGCAATACGCCGCCCAGCAACATGCTGACGGAGGCGACCGTGGGCTCCGGTCGGCAACGGGGCGACGCGGATCCCGTCGGTCGGCGGGCAGAGCCGTGAAGGCCGCACACGCACTGGTCCACGAGCTGCTTGCCAAAGGCCACTCACGCCGGGCGACCGCCCGGCACCTGGACTGGGGCCTCAACACCGTGCTCCGGTACGCGACCGCCGCACGCCGGCAGGACACCATCCGCGAGAACCGGCCCCGGCCGAGCGACTGGACCCTACAAGCCCTGCTTGGAGCGGCGATTCGCTGAGGGATGCACCAGCGTCACCCGACTGCATGGCGAGCTGGTTGATGATTTCGCTCCAGTAACTCCTCGCGACGATGGACGGGACAGCCTTCAGTCGCCGGCGCCGCGGGCGCGAGCCCCTGAGCGGGTGCGGCCCGCCGTCTGGGCTCGCTGCGGGTGGCGGCGTACGTACTCGTGCTCCAGCTCGTTCATCCGCTTCGTATGGGTGACCAGGGCGTCGTCGGACCCGTGCAACAGGGTCTCGTGGCGCGTGCGGTGGATGGCCTCCAGCTCCTTGAGCAGCCGGCCCTCCTCCAGATCCTGCGCCGACGGACCGCCGTCGTGCTCCGTCATGGCACATGCACCTCCTCCACCGGGCCGCGGGTTCACAGGTCGCCCTACCTTTCCCCGGCCACTCCATCATGCCCCGCACCACTGGAGAGGGCCTCCGGGGCCGGACGCGGCCCGCGGAAGGTGCGGCGGTAGGCGTGGGAGGGGACGCGGATGGGGCCCGGGTGGACAGCGGCCGGCCGCGGGCCGAGGTCGACGCGGTGATCCCCTTCGAGGAGGCGGCCACGGCCACGCGCTCGGCGAGGGCGGGCCCCGGAGAAAGATCGTCCCGTCCGTGGCCCGGCACGTCGTCGACACCGCCGCTCTGGCGTCCGCCGCACGCCACAGCTGATAGACACTGTCTACTCCCCCTGGTAGACAGTGTCCATGGACCAGGAGAGACCGCTCCGGGAGCGGCTGATCGACGTAGGGGTGGAACTCGTCATGAGCGAGGGCGCCGGCGCTCTCGGGCTTCGGCAGATCGCCCGCCGGGCGGGTGTCTCGCACGGGGCGCCGCGCCGGTACTTCCCCACCCACCAGTCCCTGCTGTCGGCGATCGCCCGGCGCGGTTTCGGGGACCTCGCGGTGCGCATCGCGGAGGCGGCCGGCGTAGCGGAGCTGTCCCCGCGGGAGCGGGTGCGGACGATCGGGTGCGCGTACGTCGGCTACGCACTGGAGCACGCGGGGATGTTCGCGCTGATGTTCCGGCACGACCTGCTGGACAGTACGGGCCAGGGGCCCTCCGAAGGGCCGCGGCTGCGGGAGTCGACACTCCCGATGTTCGATCTCCTCGTCACGCTCGTCCGCCGGTCCGGGGCGACCGAACCCTCCGTCACCGCGGCCGCGTTGTGGGCCAACCTGCACGGCGTGGCGCAGTTGTGGCGCTGGGGCAGCCTGCCGCTGGTCCTCGGCGGCGCGCCGGCCGACGGCGTCGAACGGCTCGTCGGTGCCGCCGTCGACGCGCACCTCGGTCCGGAGCCCGTATGAGGCAGCGCATCTCACTGCTCGTCAGTGTGGCGGGAGCCATGCTCGTCGCGCTGGACGGCACCGTGCTGACGGTGGCCCAGCCGAGCCTGCGGCGCGATCTGGGGGCGAGTGTGGCGCAGGTCCAGTGGACCAGCACCGCCTATCTGCTGGCCGTGGCCGCGTTCCTGGTGGTGGCCGGGCGCCTCGGCGACCGGTACGGGCACCCCCGGCTGCTCTTCGTGGGCGTCCTCGGCTTCGCCGCGGCCTCGGCCGGCATCGTGTTCGCGCCCGGCGTGGGCTGGGTCATCGCGCTGCGCGCCGCGCAGGGCGTGTTCGGCGCGCTGCTGCAGCCCGCGACGCTGGCGCTGCTGCGGCT
>NZ_JBSGZP010000158.1:0-12552 GCF_053611065.1 Streptomyces sp. NPDC054840 | reverse complement strand
GCCTCCAGGGCGTACGCGACGAGGCGGTACAGCGGATCGGCCGTCGCCCGCCGGGCCAGGTCGCCTCCGGCGCGGTCGGCGCGGTCGGCGGTGACGGCGGCGGGCCCGGGCTCGCCCCCGCCCGTAGCGCCGGATCCCGCGGTGCGCGAACCGGTGGCGCCGGCCCATGATTTCACCCGGCCTGCGGCGGGTTCCGCGCCCGTCACGGCGCGTCCTTGCGGGCCAGCATCCGGTAGGCGTTCCCGCCGTCCGTGCGCCGGGCCGCCGCCGTGCGCATCGTGTCGAGCACCGCCGCGGCGGCGAAGCACGGCACGGAGGCCACCCGTACGGCGTGGGCGAGCAGCCGGGCGCGCGGTGTGGGCCCCGGGCCCCACGGCCGGTCCGGATCAGGGGCCAGCCGCGTCGCCGCCAGGGCGACCGCGCCGAAGAGGTCGTTGCCCTGGTGGGCCGCTCCGTGCTCCTCGGCGACCACGGTGAACCCCCGGTCCGCCAGCGCCTCGCGCAGACTGGCGGCGGGCATCAGGTGCTGGTGCTGGGGCTGGAACCAGGGCAGCCAGAACGGCCCGAGGAGCCGGGACATCCGTGACTCCGGGTCGGGCAGCTCGATGGCCAGGAACCCGCCGGGGGCGAGGACGGTGACCGCCGCGTCCAGCTCGGCGAACGGATCCCGGGTGTGCTCCAGGTAGTGGTACATGCTGACCACCTCGTACCGACCCGCCAGCTTCGAGGCGAACTCCGGGAACTGCCCCAGGTATGCCGTCTCCACCCAGCCGCGCCGCTCGGCCTCGCGCACCCCGTCGCCCATGTCGAGCCCGTCGAACCGGGTCCGCGGCCAGACGTCCCGCGCCGCGTTGCAGAAGTGGCCGTGCCCGGTGCCGACATCGAGCCAGGACACCGGGTCGGCGTGCGGGAGGAGCATCTCCGCACGCCCCCGGTAGGCGGCGCCCAGCCTCCCGAAGACCATGCCCGCGCCCTCGCCGCCGCGCCCGTCGTAGAAGTCCCGGTAGTAGAAGTCCAGCCCCTCCGGGGTCAGCCGGGGATTCTGGAAGACGTGCCGGCACTCCCCGCACCGCTCCAGCGTGAACCGGCCCGGCTTGCCCTGGAGCAGGTCGGGCACCCGGACCCGGACGGCGAGCCGCCCGCAACCGCACCACGGGCAATCCGTGCGGCGCGGTTCGAGGAACCGGCCGGTGCCCGCGGCCAGGTCCTCCTGGTACGCGGCGGCCCGCACGGCCTCCGGCACACCGTCCGACGGGATGTCCCGGCCCGCGGCCGCGGCCGTACGCAGGCCCGCACCGAGGGAGCGCACCGGCCGGGCCGCGGTGGCCCGGCCCAGACCGGCCGGACGCAACGCGGAGCGCCGACCGCCGAGGACGAGGTACGGCTGGAGCCAGTACAGCCCGGCCGCGGCCGCGCCCCACAGGCCCTGGCGCACGGCGACGCCCGCCAGCAGCGCCAGTCCGCCGAGCTGCGCGGCGGCCAGCGCCCCCGGCGGCAGACCCTGGGCCCGCAACTCGGCGGCCCGCGCCGGCCCCCCGGGATCCCCGGCCCCGCCACAGCTGAGGCCGGGGGCGATGGCCAGCCCCGTGGCATCGGCGGCGTACTCCTTCAAACGTCGGGTCAGCGCTAGGAGTTCCGCCGGATCCGGGCGCGGCCCGCCCGCATCCACCCCGGCCCGGTCCAGCACCTCCTCGGTGACGAGCACGGCGAACCCGGCCCCGCGGCCCTCGCCGAGCCGGTCCTGTCGGTACCTGCCCGGGTCCACCAGGCGCAGCAGCCCCAGCGCCCGCTCGGCGGCCAGGTCCCCGGGCAGCAGGTCCAGCACCCGCAGGCCCTCCCCTTCGGCGTACGCGCAGGCCGCGAGGAAGGTGGCCGCATCCGGCTCGACCCCCCGGGCGGTGAGCAGCCGCCACCCGGCGGCCCGCGGCACCCCGGCCGCCGCGGGCGGGGTCGGCGGCAGCACCGGGAGGGCCCGCAGCCGGCGCCTGGCGCGTACAGTGCCCGCGCCGAGGGCGGCCAGGAGCAGGACGGAGGTCCAGGGGACCCTGGGGAGCGGGGGTGGTGTCATAGCAGCTTCTCCAACCGGTCGGCCGCGGCGGCGGCCCCGCCCGCGGCGGCGAATGAGGCCTGGATCCGCCGGGCGGCCCGGCGGGGGCCGGGGTCGTCCAGCACGGCGGTGAGCGCGTCGCGCAGTTCCTCGGCCCGGGTCCGGCCGAACCGCACCCGGACGCCGGCTCCGGCCAGGGCCACCTGCCGGGCCACGATCGGCTGGTCGTCCCGGATCGGGGCGACGACCAACGGCAGCCCGTGCGCGAGGGCCTCGCAGACGGTGTTGTGGCCCGCGTGACAGACCACCGCGTCCAGGTGCGGCAGCAGCTCCAGCTGCGGGACGCTCTCCTGCAGCAGCACGTGGTCCGGTGTGGCCCCGATCAGGGCGGAGGGCGCTGCCAGGACGAACTGGACCTGCTCGGCCAGCCGTTCGGCGGCCCCCAGCACCGCGCCGTAGAACCGGGCCCCGGCCGCCTGGTTGAGGGTGCCCAGGGACACCAGCACCCGTCGCCGCGCCGGGTCCAGCCGCTGCCAGGGGAATCCGGGCGCCGCCGGACGGGCCCCGAAGGCCGGTCCCACGAAGGCGTAGTGGGGCGGGAAGCCATGTCCTGCGCCCACGAGTTCAGGAGTGGAGAAGACCAGCACCAGCCGCTCCGAGAAGCGTGGGTCCCAGCCCCTCCCGCTCCCCGGACCCCGCCCCGCGCCGAACTCCGCGAGCAGGCCTGAGATTTGCCCGGCCACCCACTCCCCGACCTTCGGGAAGTCCGCGAAGGGCCGGGTCAGCTCGGCCGAGGTACTGGCCGACGTCACCCACGGGACACCGAGCCGCCGGGCCACCAGCGGCCCGGCCAGGGCCTGCTGGTCGGCGACCAGCACATCCGGCCCGAAGGTGCGGACGGCCCGGGCGACCCCCGGCACCATCGCCCGGGCCAGCGGCACCAGCGCCTCCTCCCACAGGAACCGCAGCGCGCCGACCCCGCGCAGATCGCGCCAGCTCTCGTGCAGTGCCGCGTACCCGCCTGCGCCCAGTTCCTCCCCCGCGGGCAGGATCCGGGCCTGCGCGGGCAGCAGCCGGGCCAGCGCCGATGGCGGTCCCGTCCAGGCGATCTCGTGCCCCCGGGCGACCAGTTCGGCGCCGACGGCCACGGTCGGATTGACGTGCCCCGCCAACGGCGGCACGGTGAAGAGCACCCTCACGGGACCAGCGCTCCCACCCGCGGCCACGCCGCCGTCGCCGCACCGGCCGTCGCGTCGAGATGGGCGAGCACGGTCTCCCGCAGGACCCCGCTGCTCTCCTTCAGGACGTCGTGCCCCAGATCCGGCAGGATCCGCAGCACACCCTGTGGGGCGTGGTGCGCCAGCTCCCGCCCGCCCGGCAGCAGTTCGGAATGCTCGCCGCAGACGACCAGGACCGGGCAGCGCAGTCCGGCGAAGTCCGCCGGCGTGAAGACGCGGCTCGCCGCGATGTCGTCGATGAGCGTGGTGCGGTTGAGAAGGGCGTCGGCGATGGCCGTCAGGTTGGCGGCCTTGCGCAGCCGCAGGGTGAGCAGCTCGGTCGGAACCGTGCTGTCCTCCAGGCTCAGAGCGGCGGCCGACAGGGTGTCCACCATGTTCTCCACCCAGGCGCCGCCGAGCGGCGGTTCGAGGAGGGTGAGCCCGGTGACCAGGTCGGGCCGGGCCAGGGCGGCATGCAGGGCGAGCGTCCCGCCGTAGCTGTTGCCGACCAGGTGCACCGGTCGCTGCCCGAGGTCCAGCGTGCCGAGCAGGGCGAAGAGGTCCCGCACGGCGCTGCGGTTGTCGTAGCCGGACCCCGGACGCTCGGTGCGGCCGTGGCCGCGCAGGTCGTAGAGGACGGCCTCGTGGCCGGACCGGGCCACCGGCATGGCCAGCGGGCAGTAGAAGGAGGACAGGTTGTCGACGACCAGCCCGTGCAGGAACACCACGACGGGCCGGTCGGGGGCAGCGGCGCCGGCGGTGGCCGGGAGCCGCTGGACGTGGAAGCGCAGGGAGCCCGCGGTGACGAAGGCCACGGCCGGCTCAGCCGGCCGACGCGGGGGAGGACCCCGCCGCGGCCCGGGCCAGGGAGGTGTGGGTGATCCGGCCGATGTGGGTGACGAGGTCGCCGACGGACATGGCCAGGATGGCGTCCATGTCCTTCTCGGCCAGGAAGCCCATCAGATCCACGTCGGCGCCGTAGCGGTGGTGGAGCAGCTCGGCGAGGGCGACGAACTCGATGCTCTCCAGGGCGAGATCTTCGTTGAAGGTCGTCTTCGAGGTGACCTCCTCCGCGAGCAGGTACTCGTCGCCGACGATCTCCACGAGCATGCCGGTGATCTCGGCGAGGATGTCAGTTGCCATGACGGACCTCCGTGAGGGGAAGGGGGACGGGTACGGGGGAGGGCGCCGCGAGGTGGTCGGTCCAGGCGACGACGTGTTCGGGCACGGTGCCGGTGAGCGGTGCGGTGAGCGGTGCGGTGAGCGGTGTGGTGAGCGGTGTGGTGCGGATCGGGTACGGGTCCCCCTCGGGGGAGGTCACGAGCAGCGCGCCGGAATCCGGGTCGCCGGCCACCCGCCAGTCCCGCGGCCGGCCTCCCAGCCCGCGCCCGGCGGCCTTGGCCGCGGCCTCCTTGGCGCACCACAGGGCGGTGAGCGCGGCGGGCAGGTCGGTGCCCCCACGGGCGGCCAGCTCTTCGGCGAGGCGGAGTTCGGCCGGCCGCAGGGCGATCCGGATCAGCGTGTCCGGGTCCGCCGTCACCTGCTCCACATCGATGCCGACCGCGCGGGCCGGGTCGGCGAGGGCGACCGCGATCCGGTCCTTGTGGGCGATCGACAGCCGGTAGCCGGCGGTCAGCGGGGACTCGGCCAGCGGACGGCCCGCCGGGTCGTTGCCGATCGGCACCTCCGCGGGGAACACCGGCCCGGCCCCGCCGTCCCACAGCAGCTGACGCAGCGCGTCCTTGGCCGCGATCCGGCCCAGCAGCCACGGCGCCCGGGCGCGCGGTGACAGCCCCTCGTAGGCCGCCCGCTCGGCGGCGCCGAGGTAGCGGCGCATCACCAGCTCCTGCGAGGCGGGATCGTTCCAGCGGCGCCGGGCCAGGCACCAGCCCTCGGGCCGGGGCTCGCCGATCCCGCACACCTCCGGGGTGAACTTCATCGGCCAGACCCGCTCGTCGGCCCCGAACCGGCGGTACGTCCACCCCTCGATCCGGGCCCACACCCCGCCGCTCGCCCCGCGCAGTTCGATGTCTCCGCGCACGGTGACGTCGTGCACCGCGCGGATCCGGGCCGTGGCCGTCACCAGCTCCCGCGCGGCGGGCGGTGGCCCGTAGAACCGGATGCGGTCCACGGTGGCCGGGAACACCAGCCGGTCGACCGGCAGCCGCAACTGCATCCAGTGCCCGAAGAGCTGCCCCGCGGCGTCGAGCAGCGCGCCCGGGTCGGGCAGCGCGCGCAGGACCCCGTGGATGCCGTCCGAGCCGACGGACCGCACCTCGTGGACCCCGGCGAAGCGGGGGCCGTGGAACATCCACCGGTCCCGGTACAGGGCCGCGGCGCTGACCGGGGCGGGTCCGGGCTCGCGCAGGGGCGTTCCGTCGGGTGCGGGCGGCTCCCCGTAGCGCTCGCCGAGCAGCACGACCACCGAGGCGTACGCGCCGAGGGTGACCCGCGCCCGGCCGGGCCCGTCACCGCGGACGGTGACCTCGACGTCGACGGCCGGCTCGACCGAGAGCCACCGCAGGGCCCGTACGTCCTCGTAGCCGATGACGGCGAGGCCGGGCGGGGCGTGCTGCCGGGCGGCTTCGGCGGCCAGCTCCAGCATGGTGGTCATGGGCACGACGGGGAACCGGTCGGAGTCCTCCGGCCAGCCGTCGGGCTGGAGGTACACGCAGTGGTCCCGTACGTAGGGGAGTGCGGCGAGGGACAGCCGCAGGGTGTGACGTCCCGGGGCCGGAGCCGGAGCCGGAGCCGGGGCAGGGGCCGGAGCCGGAGCCGGGGCAGGGGCCGGGGCAGCGGCCGTCGCGGGTTCCGGGACTCCCGTCGACCAGGCCTCGGTGACGGCCCGGGCGGCCGAGCCGGCGTCGGCCAGCACCGCGTCGAGGGCGGACAGCAGCACCGGCCGGTCGCCCGCGGGTCCGGCCGGGGCCGGTACCGGGGCGGTCGGTGCCGACGCCAGGACGCCGACGAGTGCGGCCCGCGCCGGCTCGCCGAGACGGACCAGCGGGGAACCCAGGTCCAGCGGCATCGCGCGCCCGGGGGAGCGGACCGGGGCCGGTACCGGCGGTACGGGCGGTACGGGCGTCACGTCGGCCAGCCGGTCCCACCGGGGCGCGTACCCCTCGGTCCAGAGCGCGGCGCAGGTGCGGCGCAGCGCCGCCAGCCCCGGCAGGCGTGCGGAGGAGGCGGAGACCGACAGGTGCGGGCGCTCGCGCAGGGTGTCCTCGACGAAGCCCGGCAGGCTGCCCGGGCCCAGGGTGACGAAGCCGCGCACGCCCTCGTCGTCGTACAGCCGCAGTGTCAGCTCACGGAAGCGGACCGGCTCCAGCAGATGCCGTACGACCAGGTCCCGTACGTCCCGGGGTGCGGACGGGAACGGCGCGCACGTGGTGGCCGACCACACCGGGAGCTCCGCGGGCCGCAGCGGCAGCCGGCCGAAGGCGGCCCGGACCTGCCCGAGATACGGCTCCCACATCGGGGTGTGGAAGCCCGAACGGAACGGCAGCTCCTGGCCGAGGACCCCGTCAGCGCGCAACCGCGCGACGACGGCGGCCACTTGTGCCGGCTCGCCGCAGATCACCGACTGATGCGGGCAGTTGTCGTGGCTGACGACCACCCGGTCCAGGTCGTGGAGCGCGGCCCGCGCCCGCGCCGCGCCGCAGCCCAGCGCCGCGTACACGAGATCGGGGACCCGGAGATCACCCGGCTGCAGTGAGCCGAGGAAGGTGTCGGCCGCCTCCTGCGGGTACATGCCGGCAGCCACCATCGCCGCCCACTCGCCCAGGCTGTGACCCGCCAGCACATGGGCCCCGATGCCAAGTTCGGGCAGGACGCGGGCGAAGAAACGGCCGGTCGCGATCGCGTCGAGGGCCCGCTCCACGAGGGACGCGCCGCGGGTCAGCCGGGGCGCCGCCAGCCCGAGCCGCTCCGCCACATCGTCCACCACGGGGGCGAACTCCGGCTCCAGGCCCGGGAACAGGAACGCAAACCGGCCGCCCAGCGGCTCCGGGGTGAACCACACCTCCCCGCGCCCCCGCCACGGCCGGCCGCGCGCCACCACCTTGGCGGCCAGCGCGAGCCGCTGGGGTGTGGGCCCGACCACCGCGACCCGGCAGGGCCCGTCACCGCCGGACACCGGGGCGGCGGACGCCAGCCGGGCCGACAGCTGCGTCGGGGTGTCCGCACCGATCAGGAGTACGTCGCCCCCTGCGGCCGGACCGACCGGCGCGGCCGTGGCTCCCAGCGGCAGGAAACGACGCACCGGGGCCGCCCGGCCGGGGCCGGAGCCGGGGGAGGGTGCGGAGACGGGGGAGGGGCTGGGGGCGGGGGAGGGAGCGGGGACGGAACCGTGGGCCGGGCGCGGGGCCCTCGGAGCCTCCTCCAGCACCACATGGGCGTTGATCCCACCGAAGCCGAACGCGTTGACCCCGGCCCGGCGCGGCTGTGGACCGCGCTCCCACGGCTCGGCAGCGCCCACCGGCCGCATCCGGGTCCGGGCCAGGTCCGGGTGCGGCTCCTCGATGTGCAGCGTCGGCGGCAGCACCCCCTCGTACACGGCCAGCGCCGCCTTGATCAGCCCGGCCATGCCCGAGGCCTGCATGGTGTGCCCGAGCATCGACTTCACCGAGCCGAAGCCGACCCCGCGTCCGCTCCCCGGCCCGGGCGGGCCGAAGACCCGCGCCAGGGTGTCCAGTTCAGCAGCGTCACCGACCGGGGTGCCCGTGCCGTGCGCCTCCAGCAGCCCCAGCGCGCCCGGCGCCCGAGGATCCAGTCCGGCCTCCCGCCAGGCCCGCTCCAGAGCCTGCACCTGGCCCGCCACCAGCGGACTCATCAGGCTCGCCGCACGGCCGTCCCCGGCGACGCCCGTCCCGCGGATCACCGCGTAGACGCGGTCGCCGTCGCGCTCGGCGTCCGCCAGCCGCTTCAGCAGCACCACCCCGGTGCCCTCGGACAGCAGGGTTCCGTCGGCCCGGCGGTCGAAGGGCCGGATCCGTTCGCTCGGGCTGAGCGCCCGCAGCTGCGTGAACACGCTCCACAGCGTCGCGATGTGGCAGTGGTGGACCGCCCCGGCGACCACCGCGTCGCAGCGGCCGGCGGCCAGCAGTCCCACCGCCTGGTCCACCGCCAGCAGGGAGGAGGCGCAGGCCGCGTCCAGGGTGTAGGCGGGACCGCGGAAGTCCAGCCGGTTCGCGGTCCGGGCGGCGGTGAAGCTCGGCACCAGCCCGATCGACGCCTCCGGCCGCTCCGGCCCCAGCGCGTCCTGGAACGCGGAGCGCACCTCCGCGATCCGCCGCTCCCCCAGCTCCGGCGCCAGGTCCCGCAGGGTCTGCGCCAGCTGGTGTGCCGTGCGCACCCGCTGGTCGAGACGCGCGGTGGCCACCCCCATGAACCCGCCGCGCCCCAGCACCACCCCGATGCGCGACCGGTCGGCGGGCAGCCGGGCCTCGCCGCCCGCGTCGGCGACCGCCTCGGCCGTCGCGTGCAGGGCCAGCATCTGGTCCGGCTCGGCCCCCTCCACGGCGGCCGGCATGATCCCGAACCGGGTCGGGTCGAAGGCGGCGAGACCGTCGACGAAGCCGCCGCGCCGGCAGTAGAACCGGTCGCCCGCCACCGGCCCGGCGGCGCCCTGCGGGTCGTAGTACACCTCGGGGTCCCAACGCCCCGGCGGGACCTCGCCGATGCAGTCCGTACCGGCGAGCAGATTGCGCCGGTACGCGGCCAGGTCGGCGGCCCCCGGGAACACCGCGCCCATGCCGACGATCGCGGCATCGGTCGGGCGGGGGCCGCGCCGCTCCGCGTCACGCATCGCCCCGGCCCTCCTCCGCCATCAGGACCACCTGCACGTCGCTCCCGTACGCCAGTTCGTCGAGGAACGCGGCCGTACCCGCGTCCGGCGCGATGAGCGGGATCCCGCGCCGGACGTACGCACGTTCCAGCTCGGGGGTGACCATCCCGCCCGCCTCCGCCGCCCAGGGACCCCAGTCGACGGACAGCACCCGGCCCGGGAAGGACTCCGCCCAGGTGTGCGCGAGGCCGTCGAGCGCGTCGTTGGCCGCGGCGTAGTCGCACTGGCCGCGGTTGCCGTACACCCCGGCGACGCTGCCGAACAGGGCGAGGAACCGGGGTGCGGGCCAGTCCCCGTGCTCGGCCGCCGCGGCGGCCAGGTGGCGGGCCCCGGTCACCTTCGTGGTGAACACCGCGGCGAAATCGGCCGGTCGCTTGTCGCGCAGCAGCCCGTCCCGCAGCACGCCGGCGCCGTGCACGATGCCGTCGAGCCGGCCGTGGCGTTCCCGTACGCCGGCCACGACGGCCCGGACGGCCCGCTCGTCGGTGACGTCAGCGCAGTGGTAGCGGACGGAGGCCGCCGCGGTGCCGAGGGCGCCGAGGGTGGCCCGCACCTCGCGCGCGGCGAGGATCCGCGAGGCGGCGGCCTCGATCTCCGCGGGCGTACGCAGCCCCGCCGCGATCAGCGCGGCACGCAGCGCGACCCGGTCCTGGGCCTGCCCGAACTCGTCGGCCCCGGGTGGTGGTTCGGGGGTGCGGCCGACCAGTTCCACGTGGCATCCGGTGGAGCGGGCCAGCGCGAGCGCGGTGCGGGCGGTGATCCCGCGGGCCCCGCCGGTGAGGAGGACCACCGAACCGCGGTCCAGGGGCGGGGCGCCCTGGAAGCCCTCGGGGGCACGGGCGGCCGGCAGGGGGGCCGGTACGGGGAGGCGGGCGACGCGGGTTCCCTCGGCGGTGTAACCGACGGAGGTGGGACTGCTGGAACTTCCGCTTCCGATTTCGCTGCGGGTGTCGGTGCTGCTCAGTTCCGCCACGAGCTGCGCCGCGATGCGTTCCGGGTCCTCCTTGGGGTGGATGTCCACGGCCCGGACCAGCGTGCCGGGGAATTCGAGGGCCGCGCTGCGGGCGAAGCCGTGCAGGCCCGCGCCGGCGGTGCCGGGCGCGGTGACGAGCAGCATCCGCGGGGTCCCGGTCGTCAGCGCCTCCCGTAGGCCCGGGAAGGCTCCCGGCAGCACGGGGTCCGCGGTGGTCCGCAGTGCCGAGAGGTCGACGAGGCCGTCGTAACCCGGCTCTGCCGAAGGCAGGATCGTCGGCTCGGCGCCCAGGTTCTCCAGGGCGGTCGAGAGGGTTCGAGCGATCCCCTGACCGTCCTCCACCAGGCCGACGCGCAGGCCGCGCAGGGTCTCGGGGGCGGTGGCGGCCATGGGCGCGGGGAGCGGATCGACCCGGAGCCGACTCAACCGGGGTGGAATCGGCTGCCGACCGGGTGCGGGTGCCGGTGCCGGTGCGGGTGCCGGCGCGGGTGCCGGTGTGGGTCCGGGCGCGGCGGGTGCGCGGGAGGTGATCCAGTCGACGATGCCGCGCAGGGTCTTGATCCGGGACAGCTCCTCGACCGCGGACTCGGTGGAGCCGCCGCCCGGGTCCTGGGGGAGTCCGATGCGGTCGGCGAGGGCGCCGATGATCTCGACCCGCTTGATGGAGTCGATGGAGAGGTCCGCCTCCAGGTCGAGCTCGGGGTCGAGCATGTCCCGGGGGTATCCGGTGCGGGTGTGGACGATCTCCAGGACGAGGTCCATGACCTCCTCGGCGGTGCGGGGTCCCGGCCGAGCGGGGGCGGGACCGGTAGGGGCGGCTCCGCCGAGGCCGGGCGCGCGCCGGGGCGTCTCCTCGGGCGCCGGACGCGGCGAAGGGTCGGACGGCGCGGCGGCAGTGCGTTCGGCGCCCTGCGGGGATCGCCCCGGCACGCTCCCGGCCCCGTCGGAACCTTGGCGCGCTCCGGCGCCCAGGTAGCCGAGCAGGACGTCCCGCTGGGACTCGACCAGGGCGCGGGTGCCGCGGAGGTATTCCAGGACCGCCTCCTCCCGTCGGTCCGCCGCCGGCGTCGGCTCGGCTGCGGGAGGCGTCACCCCGGTCGCCACCCGGCGGGCCGGGCGCAGCCCGCCCGGGACCGGAGCGCCGTCCGCGGTGCGGACCAGGTGGCCGTCCACCAGCCAGCCCGGCCGGCGCGGGGCGTGCTCCGGGAGGCGGGAGGCGCGGCCGCGGAACAGGGCCTGCGGTGCCACCGGAACCCCCGCCGCCATCAGTTCGGCCAGCGCGGTCACCAGCCGGACCAGGCCGTGCTCGCCCGGTACGTCCAGCGGGACCACCGTGTGCGGCCGCCCGTGCAGGATCCGGCCGACCAGGCCGGAGAGGACCCGGCCGGGCCCCGTCTCCACGAACGTCCGGACACCGGCCGCGTACATGGCCTCCACCTGCTCCACGAACCGGACCGGCTCCGCGACCTGGCGCGCGGCAAGGCTGCGTACCTCATCGGCCGTCGTCGGGTACCGGTCCGCTGTCGTGTTCGACCAGACCGGGGTGTGGGGTGTCGACATCGGCGTCCTCGCCAGTTCCGCCGAGACGGCCTGCGCTGCCCCGGCGACCACCTGGCTGTGGAAGGCGCAGGCCACGGGCAGGGGTTCCGCCGCGAGGCCCGCCTCGCGAAGGGCCGTCACCGCCGCGGAAACGGCCGGCGTCGGGCCCGAGATCACGCACTGCCGGGGCGCGTTGTGGTTCGCCACCACGCACCCGGCGCGGGCCGCGATCTCCCGTACCTCCCGCGGCGCGGCCGACACCGCCGCCATCGACCCCGGATCCGCGCCGGCGGCCGCCAGGATCGCCTCGGCGCGGCGCGCACTGAGCCGCAGCAGGCTCTGCGTGTCATAGGCCCCGGCCGCCCACAGTGCGGTGAGCTCCCCGTACGAATGCCCGGCCACGCAGTCCGCCCGTACGCCGAGCTCGCCGAGCAGCAGGTGTGCCGCCGCCCCCGCGAGGCCGAGGGCCGGCTGTGCCACGCGGGTGTCGGTGACCGCCGCCCGCTGCGCCGCCCGGCCCTCGGCGGTGAACGCGGCCGGTGGGAACATGGCCGACACCACCGGCGTCGGGGCCTCGTCCAGGAGTCGCCGCAAGGCGGGGAAGGTCATGAAGAAGTCGGCCAGCATGCGCGGGCGTTGGCTGCCCTGGCCGGGGAAGAGGAACGCCACCTTGCCCGGCTCGACGGTCTCCTCCCGTACGTGCACCCCCGCGCCCGGGGTGAAGGTGCGGGCCCGCTCCAGGCGCCCCGCCAGTTGGTCCAGGTCGGCGGCCACGACCGTGACGTGGACCGGGCCGGCTCCGGCGGCGGTCTCCGCCGCCAGGTCGCGCAGCGCCCACGGACGTCCGGCCGCGTCGTTCTCCTCCAGCCGCGCGGCCAGCCGGGCCATCGCCCGGCCCGCCGCCCGCCGGTCCCCGCCGCGGAAGCAGAAC
>NZ_JBSGZP010000157.1:0-12565 GCF_053611065.1 Streptomyces sp. NPDC054840 | reverse complement strand
GTCTTCGGACGGCCGCCGTCCTTCGACATCCTCGCCATCCGTACGGTGCGGCTCGCCGAGCCCGCCGCGATGCCGCTGGACCTGACCGTGTCCGCCGGTGAGCTGCTGGAGTCCGTGGACGAGAACTCGGCCCGGGCCACCGTGCCCGCGCCGGTCACCGGACCGCCCTGGGCCGGGGTGCTCCCGCCCCGCGGCGGCTGGCGGCAGGTTCCGGGGCTGCCCGGCCCCGAGGCGATGGGAGCGGCCGTGGCCGCCGCGATCGCCGAGTTCCGGGCCCGCGACGAGGCCCTGCCCGTGCAGCACCGGACCCGGTCCGAGCGCGACCGTATCGGCCGCGAGATCTGGTCCCGGACCCTGGGCGACACCGAACTCCCGCTGCGCGCCGTTCACGCCGCGCAGTCCCTGGGCTTCCTGCGGCCGGTACGGGCCGCCGTGCCCACCCCCGCGCCCCTGCCCGGCGCGCCCGCCCCCGTGGCGCTGCTGGCCGCCGGGACCTGGCTGCGGCTGCGCACCCCGTACGGATCCGTCGCCATGCGCCGCCCCGGCGTCACCGGCGGCCTGGGCGCCCTCCAGGTCCGGCCGGTCTGACCGGTTCTTCTCCCGGCCAGGGAAGTCCGCTAGCCCGCCGTGTTGATCATCGAGGCGGCGGCGTACGTCAGGTACTTCCACAGCTGCGCCTCGTGCTCCGGCGACAGTCCCAGCTCGTCCAGCGCGACCCGCATGTGCCGCAGCCACGCGTCGTGGGCGGCCGCGTCCACCTGGAAGGGCGCGTGCCGCATCCGCAGGCGCGGGTGGCCGCGGTGCTGGCTGTAGGTGGTCGGGCCGCCCCAGTACTGCATCAGGAACAGCGCGAACCGCTCCTCGGCGGGGCCCAGGTCCTCCTCCGGGTACATCGGTCGCAGCAGCGGGTCCTGCGCGACCCCCTCGTAGAAGCGCCGGACGAGGCGGCGGAAGGTGTCCTCGCCGCCCACCTGCTCGTAGAAGGTCTGCTCCTGAAGTGTGCCCCGCGGAATCTCATTCACCCGACCATCGTCTCAGACACCCGGATCCAGGACCGAGGTCCTAGGACCGTCCCCCGGGTCCCCCTGAGCCCCCCCCCGAGCCCCTCGCATTCGCACCCGGCGGCCCGGCGCAGGACAGTGGAGGCATGGCCGCACATACCGCGCACAGCGAGACCCGGGATTTGCGGGAGACCGCGCACGCCGCCCAGGTGCGGGAGCTGACCGCCGCCGGGGTGCTGGAGGACCCGCGCTGGCGGGCGGCCTTCGCCGCCGTGCCCCGGCACGTGTTCGTCCCGTACTTCTGGACCGGCCGCGGGGCCGGTCACGAGCGGCTCTGGGCGCAGGACCCCGACCCCGAACGCCGGGCCCGCTGGCTGCGCGGTGTCTACGTCGACACCCCGCTGGCGACGCGGATGCGCGACGGGCTGCAGGTCTCCTCCAGCAGCCAGCCCTCCCTGATGGCGAAGATGCTGGCCGCCCTGGACGTGCGCGACGGCGACGACGTCCTGGAGATCGGCGCGGGCACCGGCTACAACGCGGCCCTGCTGTGCCACCGGCTCGGCGAGGAGCACGTCACCACCGTGGACCTCGACGAGGAGATCACCGAGTCCGCGCGGGCCCACCTGGCCGAGGCCGGCTACCACCCGGTGGTGGTCACCGGTGACGGGGCGCGCGGCTGCCCCGCCCGGGCCCCGTTCGACCGGATCATGGTGACCTGCACGCTGCCGCGGATCCCCTACGCCTGGCTCGGCCAATGCCGGCCGGGCGCGCGGATCCTGGCGCCGCTGTCGACCGGTCTGATCGCGCTGACCGTCCGGGACGCCGGTTTCGCCGAGGGGAATTTTCTGCACACCTCGGCGTACTTCGTCCCGCTGCGCGGGGCGACGGCGGCCCCACCGCCCGACCCGGCCGGTACGGAGTACGGGCTTCCGTACGAGCTGGTGGAGAACGAGCGCTTCCAGTTCATGCTCGTACTGACCGCGGGGGTGCTGCACCCCCGCGAGGCCCTGGACCTGTGGCGCCGCGAGGGCCGCCCCGCCCGGGAACGCTTCGGGGTCTCGGTGAGCGCGGACGGCCAGTGGTCGTGGCTCGACGATCCCCAGGGGCCGTACGTGTGGCCCCTGGGGGAGGGGTGAACCGGGGGCGGATCAGCCGCGGCGGATCGTGATCGTCGTCCAGGCGCCCACGTGGACCCGGTCGCCGTCGGCGAGGGGGACCGGAACGTAGGGCTGGATCGGCTCCTCGCCGCCGTTGATGGTGGTGCCGTTGGTGGAGTTCTGGTCCACCACCGCCCAGCTGAGGTCGGGCTGCTGGACGAGCACCGCGTGCTGGTGGGAGACGCCCGGGTCCTCCGGGGGCACCGACAGGTCGATGTCGGGGGACTCGCCCGTGGAGGCGCGGCGGCGGCCGATGGTGATCTGCCCGCCGGACAGCGGAAGATGCTGCTCCGGGGAGTAGGCGGGCAGGTTGAGCCCGGCGGCCTCGGGGCCGCTGCGCTGCATCATCGCCATGAAGTACGAGCGGTCGGGGCCGACGGTCGCGTTCCAGGCGCCCCCGCCCTGGGGCGGGAAGGGCTGGTGCTGCGGCGGGGGCTGCTGTTGGTACTGCTGCTGTTGGGGCGGCGGTCCCTGCTGCTGGTACTCCTGCTGGTACTCCCGCTGCTGCGGCGGCGGGGGCTGCTGCTGGTACTGGGGCTGCGGGGCCTGCTGGTACTCCAGCGGCGACTCGTGCGCGGGCGGCGGCAGCAGCCAGTCGTCCTCGCGCTGGAGCGGCTCGGCCGGCCGGTTGACCCGGGACGGCCGCGAACCCTGGTACTCGAAGTGGTCCTGCGAGTAGGTCCCGGGAGCGGGCACGGGCGGCGGAGGCGTCCCGCGGCCTCCGGCACCGCCACCGACGCCTGCACCCGTCGCCTGGGGTCCCGGATCCGGGACCGGCGGCGCGTACGAGGTCGGGGTACGGGTGAGGAAGTTGTAGCGGCATTCCTCGCAGAACGGCGCCATGGCTTCGCGCGGGGTGCGGCACTGCGGGCAGAGCTCGGCCTGGGCCGTCGGTTCACCGGCGGTCGGGGGGAAGCCGTAGCCGTAGGAGGGCACCGGCGGCGGGCCCTCCGAGGCAGCCATGCGATGGCCGCAGACCTCGCACCAGTCGTCGGACGCGGACTGGTGCCCGTTCGGGCAGGTCGGCATGGCGGCGCTTCCCCCTTCTTCTCCCTGCGTCATCACGTCAGGTCTTCTCAGGTCTTCTTCACTCGGACGGTCTGCGTCGAACGCGTGTCGAGAGTCATCTCGTCGGCATCGGCGACCTTCGCTTTCAGCCGCACAGTACCCGCCACCGCGTCCACCACATCCACCACCTTCGACAGGAGTCGTGCTGTGTCGGCGTTCCCGGAAGAACTCGCCAGTTGTACCGCACGCCCCAGCTTGGCCGTGGCCCCACCGACATCGCCCATTTTGCGGGCTTCCAGGCCCTGCTGGATAGCCTCCGCCAGCTCCGCCTGTCCGGTGTAATGGGCGACCTGCGCGTTGATGGCGGTGGACGCCGCCAGATCGTCCGTCCACACCGCGCGCACCAGGCCCTGGGCCAGGACGGTCGGCTTCTCGTCCGGCCGGCCCGCCGTGGCCGGCAGGACGAGCGTGGCGCGGGCGGCGAGCATCTCCTGGCCCACGGTGGCCGTGGGGACGCGGACGCACACGTGGTACTCGCGGGACTCGTCGCCCCACGACCCGGTCGGGTAGTCGCCGGCGCGCGGGCCCGCCCCGGTCCTGCGGTCGGTCAGGTCCTGGAGGACGGGCGCCACCTGCTTGACGTACTGGATCTCCACGCCGACCGGGGTCCACAGGCGCAGCGCGACGTCCGCGACCTCCTTGCCCATGACGTTCTCCATCATGCGCGTGAAGTCCTCGGCGAGGTGGGCCGGGTCGGCCACGATGTCGGCGGAGCCGAGCAGCGCGTGCGCGATCCCGGTGACCTCCTTGACGTCCCAGTCGGTCCCCACCCCGCGGGCGTCGCAGGTGAAGCGGCCCGCGCAGGCGTCGAGGGTGGCGCGGAGCACGGCCGGCTCCTCGTGCTCGTTGCGGCCGTCGGTGAGCAGGACGCCGTGCCGGATGGCGGCGGTGGAGCCGCGCAGCAGGCCGTCGGCGAGGCGCAGCCAGGTGCCGATGGCGGTGCCGCCGCCGGAGCTCAGCCCGCGCAGGGCCTCCTTGGCCTGGGCGCGGGTGGTCGCGTCCGCGGCCGCGAGGCGGCCCTGGCCGGGGTAGACCTCCTTGGCCACGTGCGTACCGGCGATCACGGCGAAGGCGGTGCCGTCGCGCAGGGTGTCGATGGCGGCCGCCGTGGCCTCACGGGCGCCGCGCATCTTGTCCGGCGGGTACTCCATGGACCCCGAGCAGTCGACCATCAGCACCACGGCCGCCGTGCCGTCGGTGGCCGGCGCGCGCGTGGCGGTGGCACCGCCGGTGGCGGTGACCGTGACGATGGCGTGGACGTCCCGTCCGCCCTCGGGGAGAAACTCGTTCTGGTACACCTCCACGCTGAACCGGGGGGCACTCGGCTTGGCGAAATTCGCCATCGGTTGGACTCCTAGAGGGCTCGGGCAGGCGGGTCAGACCTGCGGGCGCGCTTCCACTTCCTATTCCGGTCCTGCCGCGGGGCCCGGCTCCGCAACCGGTCCCGGTTCCCGCTCGGGGTGCGTCGCGAACGGCACGATCGCCACGGTGACGTTGTCGTGGCCGCCGCCGTCGAGTGCGTATCCCACCAGTACCTGGGCGCTGTGCAGCGGGCGGGTCGCGGCGTCGGCGGGTACCACCTGGGCCATCTCCCGTGCGGATTCCGCGTAGTTCCACAGTCCGTCGGTGCAGACCACCACCACCCCGGGGTGGTCGGGCTTGAAGGTCGCGGTGTGGGGTTCGAGGTCGTACGCGTCGGCCCCCAGCCAGCCGGTGATGGCGTGCGCGCGGACGTCCGCGTAGGCCTCGGCCTCGCCCATCAGACCGGCGGCGACCATCTGGGCGGCCCAGGAGTCGTCCTCGGTGAGGCGGCGGGGCAGAGCGGCGCGGTCGTCGGGGATCCAGTAGGCACGGCTGTCGCCCACCCAGCCGATGGTCAGCAGGCCGCCGCTGACGACGGCGCCGACCAGCGTGCAGGCGGGGGCGTTCTGCGCGCCCGGGGTCTCCGGGGCCAGGGCGTTCACCGCGTCGGCGGCGGCCAGGATCGCCTCGTGCATGGCCTCCTGGGGGTGGGCGCCGCGGGGGAGCGCTTCGAGCAGCGCCTCGTTGGCGGCGCCGGCGGCGGCGGCCGAGGCCTCGTCGGGGCGGCTGGCGGAGGAGACGCCGTCGCAGACGATGGCCACGGTGGCGGCGGAGCCGTCGGGCAGTGCGGTGGCCGCCACGGCGAACGAGTCCTCGTTGCGGTGGTGGCGCAGCCCCCGGTCGGTGACGGCGGCCACACTGCCGAGCTCTTCCTCGACGTGGTCGCGCTCGCGGGGCTGGGCGTGCCCGCAGTGCTCGCAGTACCCGTCGGTGTCGACGTGCCCGGCGCGGCAGGCGACGCAGGTCTTCCCGCCCTCCGGGGCCGGGGCCGGGGCCTGGGCCGCCGGCGCGGTCTGCGGGGCGCCGTACGCCGGTTCCCGGGCGGGCTCGGCGCCGTACGTGTCCTCGCCCGCGGGGTGCCCGCTCCCGTCGGGCGGGGTACCGCCGCCGGGGAGGTCGTACCGGGCCCGCGGGGCGTCGGCCGCTGCGCCGTACGGGTGCTCCGCCGCGCCCCACGGGGTGCCTTCCGGCGGGGTGCCCGCGCCGTACGGGTTCCCGTGGCCGGAGGCCGCGTAGGTGGCTGCGGCCGGGCCCTGCCGCGGCTCCGGTTCAGGCTCCGGTTCCGCCGGGGTGGCGGCCCAGTCGGCCGGGTCGCCGTCGAAGGGCCGACGCCGGCCGAGGGCGGGCCGGACCGCGGCCGCGCTGGCACCGGCCTTCGCGGCATCCGGTCGGCCGCTTCATGCTCGGGGTCGACCGCGCCCTGCAGCAGCCATTAAGCCACCAGGAGCCAGTCGCGATCTCGGCCGGCGACCGGCACCGCGCACGCCCACTCGGCCGCCAGGTCCGGGCCACGCGGGGCGGTGCGCGTCGGCCGGTGCGCCCGGGGCGGTGGCCCCGGCGGACTCGGCGTGCCGGTCGGTCATCCGTAGCACCCGGCTCCGCACCAGGGCGGCCCCTTCCCCCACCAGGGTGCCGACGGCGTGCTCGTCGAGGAAGGCGCGCACCAGCGCCGGCCCCGGCGGCGCGGCATCACCGGCGGCCAGGCGCAGCAGCGCCTCCAGCGCAGCCCGGCACGCTCGTCACAGCCCGCGCGGGCTGGTGAGGCGGTGGCCGTACGGTCTCGGCTCCGGCACCCGTCGACGTGGCGGGCGGGAGTGCTCATCCTGACACGAACTCCCGGATGAGCCAGGAATAATGAGGATGCATCACTGTTTGCGGCTGTGACACGATTCCTCCCGATACCCCCGCCAGTGCCGGGCCGTCGACGCGATGCCCCTTTGGCGCGATCCCGGCCACATCACCCATGAAAACGGAAGAGAACACCACCGCATGGCGCACCATCAGCAGCCCTACCCCGCCGAGGACTCCGACCGAATACGCCAGCCGCAGGGCCGCGGACGGCTGCGGGACCGCGGCCGCCGGATCCTCGCCGTCACCGCCACTGCCGTTCTTCTCCTCACCGGCGCCACCGCCTGCAGCGACGGCCCCGCGAGCACGTCCCCCGAAAGCAGTACCGCGCCGAAGGAACCGTTCGCCCCTGCTCAGCTCGCCCAGGCGTGGAAGTCGCCACCCGCCAAGGGTGACTCGCTCCGCACGCCGTACATGGCCGCTTGGCGCACGAAAGACGCCTTCTACGTAGGCCGCGGGACCGGGGTGGAGATCCTGGACCCTGCCACCGGGAAGAAACTGGGTGTTGTCGCGCCGCCCGAACCGGACATGGTGCCCTGCGGTATGACGGAGGACCTCACCGCCGACGGCCTGGGTGCCATCGCGTGGATCAAGGGCGACCCGGAGGCCTTCAGGGCCAGCTGCGACCGCATCTCGCTGATCGACACCCGCAACGGCAACAAGATCGCCTGGACCAAGCAGATCTCCGGCGCCCCCCTGAACGGCAAGCCGCTCGCCAACGACACCACCCGGCTCGCTTTCCTCACCGGCGACGTCCTCGCCGTCATGACCCCGAACACGGTCGTCGGGCTGCGCCTCGACGGCGCCGAAGCCTGGACTTGGCGCAACATCGGCGTCGCGCTCGACAAATACGTCCTCAACTGGGACATGACCGCCCACCACGACCGGATCATGGTCATGATCGGCATCGAGGGCGGCCCTGAGCTGTGGAAGTACTGGGTGTCCACCCTCGATGCCTCGGGCAAGGAGCTGTCCAAGGAGCCCGTCCCCATGCCGGTGCCTTCCAAGGGCGGCGTCAGTCTGGTCGGAGCCGTCCCCATGACCGCGATCGTGGAGCCCTACAGCTTCGACAAGGTCACCAAGCCGGAGCTCGTCACCTTCGACCGGGACGGCAGCGTGGCCCGGCGCATTCCGCTCTCCTCCGCCGCGGGCGAGATCCGGCTGAACCAGAGCCGGCGCCTCGGCAGGGCCAAGCGCTTCGGCATCGCCTTCAGTGGCTCCACGGCCTACCTCGTGGCGGGCAACCCCGCCAGTAGCACGGCTCCCATGCAGATCGTCGCCCTCGACCTGGAGAGCGGCGCCACCAAATGGACCGAGGCGGTCGACACCGTCACCACCCCCCGGTTTCTCGGAGTCGACAAGGACACCGTGTACGTCCTGGCAGGGAAGATCTCCCAGGACATGCCCGTCTACGCCTACGCGGCAAAGGACGGCACGCGGACCCAGATCAGCACCGTGAAGGCAACTGGCGAGCTGCTGTCCGTGGAAAGCCTGATCATCGACTACAACACGGGAAATCTCGCCCTGACCGAAGCCGGGCAAGGGCCGAGCGGAACCATCATGTTCCGCCCCACCCCCTGACAGACGCTCGCCGACGGCTTCGCGCCGCTTGCGGCCGCCGCCCCCATCGCCCTCCGCGGAGGGATCGGACCCGGTGGGCACCGAGGGGGCGGCCGACCTGCGGCGGCGCGTGCCGTCGAGCAGGCCGTGGAAGCTGGACGAGGACGTCCATGAGCAGCGGCACGCGTCCGAGCGCGGGCCGGGGCCCCGGCAGGCTCAGCAGCGCGTCGGCCGCCGGGTTCTACGGTGCATCGATGAGCAACCGGACGTCGCTGGCCAGCGAGGACGAACTGTCATTCGACGAGGCCCTGGTTCAGGCGCTGACCGCGCAAGGCCCTCGGGGCGTACGGGCGCTAGGAGTTGTCTTCAAAGCGTCACGCCCACATCAGCAGCGATGCGAGGGTGACGGCTGCTTGGTAGGACTGGGCGGTCTTGTCGTACCTGGTCGCGATGCCGCGCCATTGCTTGAGGCAGTTGAAGCAGCGTTCCACGACGTTGCGGTGCTTGTAGACCTGCTTGTCGAAGACGGGCGGGCGGCCGCCGCGGCTGCCGCGTCGAGCACGGTTGCGGACCTGGTGGGACCTCTCGGCCTTCTCCGACGAGCGGGCCCTGCGCTGGTCCGCGGCCAGCCTGGCGTCGACTCGGGACTGAATGACCGTCTGGCCTTCGGCAGCCGACCGCGTGACGCGCCGTCGGAGCGAGGCTCGGCCGCCGGCGGCCCGATCCCAGGCAGAGCGCGTTCAGCGAGCGGCTGGGGCCGTGGGCGACCCCGTCGGCCAGGGCCCGGGCCGGGACCGGGATGCGCGGCGAAGCGGTGGCCACAGAGGGGACTTTGAGCAGCAGTCCCACCACACCGGTCCCCACGGCGCAGGCGCCCAGCAGCGCGATGCCGGGGGCAAGGAGCCCGTAGGTCACCACGACGGGCGCGCGCCAGCCGTGCGGGCAAAGCGGTCTTCACCGCAGACTCTATGGGCCGTCTGCGGCAATGTGGCCCGCGCCCGCATGCGCCTGCCGCCAGGGCACCCACACCACGTGAACAATCGACCTGGTCAAGACGCAGGGACGTGTCTCAGCGGCATCGAGGGGAACGACCTATGGACAGAGTCGGACATCCGGATCGTCGAGCGTTGCTTGCCGGCGGACTTGCGGGCGCCATGGTCGCGCTTGCGGGGTGCTCATCGACGAGGGCCGCCTCGTCGGCGACCAGCTCTTCGTCCGAAGCGCGGCCCACCACGCCCGCCGCGGCATTCGCGAGGCTGATGGAAGGCAACAAGCGCTGGGTGAGCGGAGACCTTCAACACCCTGACCGGGATCCGAACCGGCGTCAGCTCGTGGCCCAGGAGCAGGAGCCTTTTGGGGCGGTCCTCTCGTGTATCGACTCCCGAGTGCCGCCGGAACTCCTCTTCGATACCGGCCTGGGTGACCTTTACGTGATGCGCACGGGCGGGGAGGCGGTCGGCCCGGTCGTCACTGGTTCCGTCGAGTACGGGCCTATGACGAGTGGCACCCCCCTCATCGTGGTCCTCGGGCATCAGCGCTGCGGCGCCGTCAAGGCGGCGTACGCGTCCATTCGTGACGGCAAACCGCTGCCCGGCAACCTGCAGGCGATCGTCAAGGCCCTGCAGCCGGCGTACGAGCACGCAGTCCGCGAAGGCGGCGCCGATCCGGTCGAGACCATGTCCCGCGCCCAGGTCACCTTGACCGCGGCCGATCTGCGCTCCAACCAAGACCTCGCCCCACTGGTGGGCAAGGGCACCCTTGCCGTGGTCGGCGCTTACTACTCGCTCGACACCGGCAAGGTGGAAGTCCTGGCAGGCGCGCCCTCCTGACCGGTCGGTCGAGTCGAACCGGCGATATCAGGCGTGGGGAACGAGCTCCGTGCCGGGGAAGGCCGTAGAGCCCGCGGGTTCATGGGCTTACGACGCCTGATTCTGGGCGATGACTCAGCTAGCTGGATCGAGGAGGCTGTTTGCACCCTCCAGTGCTCGGAGAAGAGCCAGAGCTCTGCACCGAGTTCCCCAGCCGGAGTATTGGTGACACGTGCTGCGGCTCACGGGGCCGGCTCAGGGGCAATGGCGTCGTGCCGGTGCGATGAAGTCGATGTCTTCGCGTCTCCGCTTCGGTCGATCAGGGCGGCGAAGGCGTCGAGGACGCGTTGCAGGCCGAAGGAGTAGGCGTGGGCAGGGTCGTAGGCACTGTTGTGTGCGGCGCCTGCGGCTGCGCCGACGCGGACGGCAGTGGGGTAGGCGTTCTCGTCGAGGACCCGGGCGAGGATCGGGGCGTTCAGCTCCCACCATTGTTGGTCGTTCAGGGCGCTGTCGTGCTGTGCGGCGCGGGCGTCGGCGACGGCACGGGCGCATGCCTGCACGAAGGTGAGCAGGTGGGTCAGGCAATCATCCATCTCGACGTCGCTGAGGCCGAGGCCGTCGAGCCCGGACAGTTCGTGCTCGTACTTTGACATCTGCCCCGGCCCCAGCGGAGGCCTGACGGTGGAGACGGCTGCGGCCCATGGGTGACGTTCGAAGAGGGCTTTGTTCTCCTCGGCGATGGCGGTGACGCGCTGGCGCCAGGGCTGTCCGGTGGTGTCGGTGCGGGGCAGGCGGGCGTAGGCGGCGTCGAGCATGAGGTCGAGGAGCTCGGCCTTGCCGGGGACGTAGGTGTACAGCGTCATCGGCACCACGCCGAGTTCCTTGGCCACCTGGCGCATGGTCACCGCGTCCAGGCCTTCAGCGTCGGCGACGGCGGTGGCGGCCTCGACCACCGCGTCGATGCTCAGCCCCCGTCGCGGTCCTCGGCGAGGGTCGGAGGAGGAGCCGCGCCACAGCAGTTGCAGGGTGTGGGCAGGGTTGCCCGAGCTGGTTCGTTCCGTTGGCACGGGGATATCCTCTCGCATCCAAACTCTGTACTGTGTACACTGTACTACGTACAGAGAATATGCGATATCTCGGAGGAGTTTCATGAAGATCACCTCTAGTGCTGTGTCGCTCAACGTCGATAACGTCCCCGCATCCAGCGCCTTCCTCATCGAGCACTTCGGGTTCCGCGAGGAGATGGCGGCTGACGGTTTCGCGTCCCTGACGCGCGACGACGTCGGCATGAACGTCATCTTTTTGCGGCGGGGGCTGGACAGCCTCCCGGCAGACCAGCGCGACGAGCACGCCGCTGGTCTGATCCTCGCCTTCGTCGTCGAGGACCTCGAAGGGGAGCTGGCGCGCCTTCGCTCCGAAGGCGTCGCGATCACCATGCCGCTGACCGACGAGGAGTGGGGCGAGCGCGCCTTCCAGGTTCGAGACCCCAACGGCGTCATCGTCCAACTGGTCGACTGGAACGCACCCACCGGTCGCTAGCATGCCGGATCCCGGGCCGTCTCAGTTGGTGGGCAGGGGCGAGCGGCTGACACGGATCTTCGACTGGCCGTGCGGACGCTTCTCCCAGTCCTCCATGAAGCGCGCGTGCAGCCCATGCTCGGGCGCCAGGGCCAGGAGGGTCTCGGTGCGGTAGTAGAAGTCCTCGCGCAGCACCTGGTGTTCGATGCCCTCGGTGCGGTCGAAGGTGAAGTCGAAGAACCCGGTGCAGGTCAGCACGCGGCCGACGTGGGCGAGGCACTCGTCGATGACTTCTATCGGCGAGTGGGAGAAGACGCTGTGCGCGTGGATGGCGTCGAAGTGGTCGCTGGGCAGAAAGTCCAGGGTGAGGTCGCCGGTGATGTTTTTTCAGGTGCGGCAGCCTGTCCTGGAGGTGGCGCTCGGCGAGGGTCTTCCTGGCGGCCATCAGGATGTCGGGCGAGATGCCGATGCCGTAGTAGTGGCCGGCGGCGAGGTAGCTGATGAAGCGCCAGCCGCCGCGAAGGTTGCCGCAGCCGATGTCGAGCATGCGGTGTTCGGGGCGCAGCCCGTGTTCGATGAGGTAGTCGAACTGCATCTGCCCGAGCGCCAGCCAGCGGTCGTGGGTCTGGCTACCGACGGACGTCTCCGGGTTGTGGCGCGTGTCGGAGGCCATCACGGCCCGGTAGTAGGCGACGTGTGGTGCTTCAGGCGCAGCCAGGCGTCACGGCCGGCCCGGCTGAGGTACGACGCGACGCGGCCTGGGTGGCGCCGGGCGTAGCCGACTTTGTGGGTAAGGGTGGCGCGGTTGTTGCGCAGCTTCTTCGATTGCCGTCTGCGGGCATGGTGAAGCGACCTCCGTACGAAGTAGTGACCCCGGATGACGGGATGAGAGGTGTGGTGTAGTGGCGCGGTCAGACGTGGCGGCGCAGGAGCAGCACGGTGACGGCCGTGAGGAGCAGGGCGAGGCCGCCGAGAACGGCGGTGTCGGTCCACTGGAAGGTCCAGTAGTCACTGGCCGGGTTGGCCTCGTAGAAGTGGGCGACGTACCCGTGCTCGGTCATGCACTCCCTGAGCTCGGCGCTCGAGGGAAAGGGGCACCTCAGGCCTGCCGGTCCCGGGCACAACAGGTTGGGAGGCGCGCGAGCGCCGTGGTGCGGACGAATGCGCGTCGTCGGCCGACCAGGGCTGGGACGCCCGCTGAGTACCTTCGGTGCGCGCCGCGGCATTCACCACGCCCCGGCGC
>NZ_JBSGZP010000156.1:0-12586 GCF_053611065.1 Streptomyces sp. NPDC054840 | reverse complement strand
GGGGCGTGGGGGCCGTGGGCGGTGCCCTGACCGGCGCCCGGGGAGGCGGGGCCCTTGGGTGCCGGCGCGGCATCCGGTCCGGTGGCGGGAGCCTCCGGAGCCTCCGGAGCCGTCGGGGCCTCCGGAGCCGCCGCGGCCGTCGGGGTGGTCAGGGCCGCCGGGGTCTCCGGCGGGGTCTCCGGCGGGGCGGATGCCGCTGCCACGGTCGCCCGGCCGACGCCGCGCAGCCGGCGTACCAGCAGTGACGGGAGACCGTGGCGCGTCCCGCGGGACTCCCGGTCGGCGGCCGCGGGAGCCGCGGGCGCCGGGTCCTCCCGTACCGCCTGCCGGTCGGCCGGGGCATCGGCGGGGGTGGTGATGTCGGTGGTCATACGGTGGCCTCCTCCTTCTCCAGTTGCTGAGCGCGGGCCACCTCGTCGTGGAGCAGGGTCCAGATCTCGTGGCGATGGCGGGCGAACTCGGGGCTGGAGCGCAGGTCCTCGCCCTGGAAACCGCCGCCTCGGGCACCGAAGGAGACCGGGACGATCTCCTTGACGCGGCCCGGGCGGGACGTCATGACGGCCACCTTCTGACCGAGGTAGACCGCCTCCTCGATGCCGTGCGTGATGAAGACGACGGTCTTGCCGGTGCGCTGCCAGATGCGCCGCAGCTCGTCCTGGAGGGACTCGCGGGTCTGCGCGTCGAGGGCGGCGAACGGCTCGTCCATCAGCAGTACGTCCGGGTCGTACGCCAGCGAGCGGGCGATGGCCACGCGCTGGCGCATACCGCCCGACAGCTCGTGCGGGTGCCGGTCCTCGAAGCCGGTGAGACCGACGAGTTCCAGGAACTCCCGTGCCCTCGCCGTGCGTTCACGGCGCGGGACGCGGGTCGCCTCCAGGCCGAACTCCACGTTGCCGAGCGCCGTGCGCCAGGGCAGCAGAGCGTATTGCTGGAAGACGATCCCCCGGTCCAGGCCGGGCCCCGCGATCGGCTCCCCGTCGAGCAGGATCCGGCCGGCCGTCGGCCGGGTCAGCCCGCCGAGCAGGTCCAGGAGGGTGGACTTGCCGCAGCCGCTGGGGCCCACGACCACCACGAACTCCCCCGCCTCGATCTCCAGGTCGATGCCGTCGAGTGCGGTGAACTCCTCCTTGTTCCTCTTGTCCTTGGTCGGGAAGGTCTTGGTCACTTCCTCGAACACGATCTTCGCCACGGCGGATCAGCCCTTCCCGAAGCCGTTGAACTCGTTCGTGTAGAGGTCGGCCGGCTTCAGCTGTCCCGACTTGATGTCGCCGCGCTCGCCGAGCCAGTCCAGCCAGAGCTGGAACTCCTTGTCCTCGATCCGGCCGCCCTGCTCTGCGACCCCGTACGAGCGCCAGTACTGGAGGGTCGAGGTGTCCTCGTTGCGGCCGCGCTTCTTGACGATCTCGGTCTGCCGGGCGACGACCTCCTCGCGCGGGGTGGTGCGGGCCCACTCGATGGCCTTGGCCACGCCGGTCACGAAGGTCCGTGCGGTGTCCGGGTTCTGCTTGATGAAGCGCTCGGTCATGATGTAGGAGCCGGCACTGAACTTGCCGAGCAGGTCGAAGTCACTGAACAGCGGTCTGATCCCGCCGGCCGCCACGGCCTTGTCGCGCAGGATCCCGCCCAGCACCCCCACGTCGATCTGCTTCTGGCGCAGCACCTGGTCGGTGTTGACGGGCGGCACGACGAGCGACTCGACCTTGGCCGAGTCGGCCTTGGCGAAGCCGTTTCGGCTCAGGTAGATGTCGAGCACGGCCTGGGAGTGTGCGCCCAGGGTGTTCATGCCGACCTTCTTGCCGAGGAGGTCGCGCGCCGAGCGGATCGGGCTGTCCTCCAGGACGTAGTAGCCGCTGTACGAGTGTTCGTCGACGCCGTAGTAGGAGATGACGGCCTTGATGGGGGCCTTGCTGGAGGCGAGTTTGACGATCGCGCCGTTGAAGGCTCCGCCGAAGTGGGTCTGGCCGGTGGCGGCCGACTGGATGTCCTGCGGACCACTGATGGTGTTGCCGACCCACTCCAGCTCCAGGTCCTCCAGGTAGCCGAGGTCCGCGGCGAGTTCGGGGAGCGTGACGGCGCCGACCGAGCCCTGGTACTTCAGGGTCTTGACCTGCGCGCCGGAACCGCCGCCGTTGGCGGTGGCCGTGCCGCAGCTCACCGCGGCCGCCGAGATGCCGAGCAGGGCGAGGAACTGGCGTCGGGAGGTGGTGGTCGAGGTGAAGGCTGCGGGCATGACGGTTCCTTGTCGGTGCGGGTCGCGTGGTGGCGGCGGTGTTACGGGGTCGTGGTGAGGGCGGCGGCGGTGACGGCGGTGGGGGGCGCGGAGCGCAGCGCCGCGGCGAACTCGTCGACGGCCTGGTAGAGGTCCAGTTCGGCCTCGGGCCGCAGCCGGTCGGGGCCGGATCCGCGCTCGACGGAGGAGTCCAGGACGAACCGGCCGGCGGTGACGTGCCGGGCGCCGAGGGCGGCGAGCACGGGGCGCAGGGCGTAGTCGATGGTCAGGACGTGGGCGAGGCTGCCGCCGGTGGCCAGCGGCAGGACGGTCTTGCCGTCGAGGCCGTCCTGCGGGAGCAGGTCGAGGAAGGCCTTGAGCAGTCCGGTGTACGAGGCCTTGTAGACCGGGGTCGCGATGACCAGGCCGTCGGCCTCGGCGACGGCTTCGAGCGCCCGGCGGATCTCGGGTTCGCCGCGGCGGGCGGCGAGGAGGTCGGCGGCGGGGAGCTCGCGCACGGACAGGTGCGCGGTCTCGAAGCCGGAGTGGGACAGGCGGCGCACCACGTGGTCGGCGACGACGGCGGTACGGGAGTGGGCGGACGGGCTGCCGGTGATGGCGAGCAGGTTGGGCACGGGGGCGCTCCTTGGGTCTCGTCAGGCGGAGGTGGCGGCGGAGGTGGCGGCAGCGGAGGTGGCGGCACCGGGGTCGGAGGCCGAGGCCCCGGAGGCGATGCCGAAGGAGGGGTCGGGGACGGCTTCCGGGCTGATCAGGCGCGAGGGTTCGCCGTCGGGGCCGACCGGGACGTCGCCGTCGACGGTGACCCGGCGCAGGGTGCGCTCGTGGTCGTCGGAGTCGTCCACTCCGTAGTGCTGGGTGGCGCGGTTGTCCCAGATCGCGACGTCGCCGGCCCGCCACTGCCAGCGGACGGTGTTCTCGGGGCTCTCGATGTGCGACTGGAAGAGGTCCTGGAGGGCGCGGGAGTCCCGGCCGGTGAGGCCGTTGATCCGCTGGACGAAGTTGCCGAGGAGCAGGGTGCGCTCGCCGGTCTCGGGGTGGACGCGGACCACCGGATGCTCGGTGAGGAACGTGGTGGAGGTGAACACCTCGCGGTACTGGGCCAGGGCCTCGGGCAGGGCGTCGGGCTTGAGGGCGGCGTAGTCGTACTCGTTGGAGTGGACGGCGCGCAGGCTGTCGGCGAGGGTGCGCAGCGGTGCGGGGAGGTTGCTGTAGGCGGTGGCGGTGTTGGCCCAGAGGGTGTTACCGCCGTACGGCGGGATGGTGACGGCGCGGAGGATGGAGAAGGCGGGGTAGGCGGGGACGAACGTGACGTCGGTGTGCCACTGGTTGGCACGGGCGCCGTGGCGGGAGTCGATGCCGAGGGCGTAACGGCCGTCCGCGGAGGGGACGGTGGGGTGGGCGACGGGGGCGCCGAGCAGCTGGGCGAAGGCCTCGTGACCGGCCTCGTCGAGGTGGTCCTGGCCTCGGAGGAAGACGACCTTGTGGGCGAGGAGGGCGGCCCGGATCTCGGCGACGATGCCGTCGGGCAGGTCGCCGCCGAGCTGTACACCGCCGATCTCGGCTCCGATGCGCCCGCCGATCCTGGTGACGGTGGTGCTGGTAGCGGCAGTGGCAGTGGCCATGAGGACTCCTGGGTGGGGCAGCGGGTTATTTCCGCAGCGGAAGAAACGGCGGGAGGGAGCAGCCGGGCGCCGCGCTGCGCCGAGGCGGTACGTAGGCGGGTACGGGGACGGTGCGAGGTGCTACCGGGTGCGAGGTGGTACGGAGCCGGCCGCCCGAGCGCGGAGGGACCCTCGGGCGGCCCCGGCCCGCCCGGAACCACGAGAGCGCGCCCTGGCACGGAACCGCCCGGCCGGGCGGGGGGGCCTGCCCGGTGGCGCACCACCCCTGGAGGTGCACCACCGGACGGGACCCGGGGGCGGGCGCCGGCCCGGAAAAGACCTGCTAGGCGTCCCTACCGGGGCACCGGGGCGGGCCCGGTACCCGGGCACGGGACGGGGACCGGGTGGTCCGGTCGGGCGGGGCGCCGGATCGGCGGCGTCAGGCGCGGCCGGGGGCCGGACAGCGGCCCGGACACGCGCCCGGCTCGGTACAGAGGCCGGTGGTGCGGAGCCGCGGGGCGAGAGGTGCGTTCGCGGACATGACCCGGAGCGTGTCAGCGGCCCCGGCGGGGGTCAACCCCCGCCCGCCGCCTCCGAACGCTCCCCTCGCCGGCCTCCGCGCCCACCCCGCGCACCCCCCGCGACCTGTACTTTCCCCCACGCGCGGACCCGTCCAGCAGCCCACCTCGACGGCCGAAAAGCGTGGCCGGATTTCATGGCCCCGCAATGCGGCCGCCACGCGTTCGCCGGGATCCGCCCCGCTGTCCGCCCGCGGGGGGCGTGTCCACGAGGTCCCGGCCCGCCCGAACGCCTGGCACGCACGCTCCGCCGCGTTGTCCCGTCGCGCGAGTACGACCGCCGCCCGGATCGGAAGGACGAGCCATGCCCCCTGGGCCATCTCGTCGAGAGCGGACCGGGCCCGGCCGCCCTGCCGTGCGACGTACCGCACCGGACGACCCGGGCTCGGTGACTCCTACGGCGGAGGGCCGCCCGGGGGGCGGGGCGTATTCGGGCGCCCGACAACACGGCGAGCTGCCGGGCCGGACGGCCGTGCGGGGCGGGCCGAACGGCCGTGCGGGGCGGCCATGCGGGGCGGCCGGGCGGGGCGGCCGGGGATGTGGCCCATCTGCCGGTGCCGCGCTCGCAGGCCCCGTGCGCGTGCGGACGCACCAGATGCCTGGAGGCGACCGCGTCCGACACCGCGCTCGGCGCCGAGGCCGTGCGCCGGGGCATCGTGCCGGACCCGTCGGTGAACCTGCTGGTGGACGCGGCCGCCACCGGTGATCCGCGCGCCGACCGGCTGCTGCGCGAGCGCGCCCGCGCGGTGGACCGCGCGGCGGCTCTTCTGTTGGATGTCTTCAACCGGGCGGTCATGGTCGTGACCGAGCTGGCGAGCGTCCTCGACGAGGGATATCTGGAGGAGATCCGGGAGGCCGCGGGGGAGCTCTCGCACGTCTGCGACGATCCCGAGCGGATCGTGGTACCGCACGCGGGACCTGCCGTACTTCCGGAAGCGGCCGCAACCGTGCTGCTCAGCCGGGTGTTCCAGGATCCCTTCGGCACGGCCCGAGAGGGCGAGATCACACCCACCGGTATGGTGCCACCTGAGCGCGCTCCCCTACATTCGAGCCATGACGGTCCTGCCTGACGACGGGCTCTCCCTGGCCGCCGAGTTCCCTGACGCGACGCATGAGCAGTGGCAGCGCCTTGTAGAAGGCGTACTGCGCAAGTCGGGCAAGGAAGTCTCCGGCGAGGCCGCAGAAGACGCGTTGTCCACCCCAATCGAGGACGGGCTCACCACGCGCCCGCTGTACACCGCGCCGCCCGACGGGGCGGCCCCCGACACCGGTTTCCCCGGCTTCGCCCCGTTCGTCCGCGGGGGCAGGCCGGAAGGCACCACCGCGAACGGCTGGGACGTGCGCCAGCGCCTCGCGGGTACCGATCCGGTACGCGTGAACGAGGCGGCGCTCGCCGATCTGGAGAACGGGGTCACCTCCCTCTGGCTCACCGTGGGCCGGGACGGTCTCCCGGTCGAGGGCCTCGCCCGGGCACTGGACGGGGTCTACCTGGACCTCGCCCCCATCACCCTGGACGCCGGAGCCCAATACGCCGAGGCCGCGCGCGCCTTGCTGCGTCTGTTCACCGAGAGCGCGGTGGCCCCCGAGGCCGCCCGGGCCTCGCTGGGCGCCGACCCCCTGGGCCACGAGGCCCGTACGGGGGAGGCACTGGACGCGGCCGGCGCCGTCGAGCTGGCCCTGGAGGCCGCCGCCGGCTGGCCCGGGGTACGCGCCCTGACCGTGGACGCACTGCCGTACCACGAGGCCGGCGGCAGCGCCGCCGAGGAGCTGGGCCTGTCCCTGGCCACCGGTGTCGCCTACCTGCGCGCCCTCACCGGGGCCGGGCTGAGCACCGAAGCCGCGCTCGGGCAGCTGGAGTTCCGTTACGCCGCAACCGCGGACCAGTTCCTGACCATCGCCAAGCTGCGCGCCGCGCGCCGGCTGTGGGCCCGTATCGCCGAGGCCTCGGGGGCCCCGGAGGCGGGTGCCCAGCTGCAGCACGCGGTGACCTCGCCGGTCATGATGACCCGCCGCGACCCCTGGGTGAACATGCTCCGCACCACCGTGGCCTGCATGGCCGCCGGTGTGGGCGGCGCCGACTCGGTGACCGTGCTCCCCTTCGACAACGAGCTCGGTCTGCCGGACGCCTTCGCGCTCCGGATCTCCCGCAACACCTCCACCATCCTGCTGGAGGAGTCGCACCTGGCCCGGGTGATCGACCCGGCCGGCGGCTCGTACTACGTCGAGCGCCTCACCGACGAACTGGCCCACGCCGCCTGGGGGTTCTTCCAGACCCTGGAGAAGGCCGGCGGCCAGGCCGCCGCCCTGCGTTCGGGGCTGGTCGCCGAGCGGCTCGCCGCCACCTGGGCCGAACGCTCCAAGAAGCTGGCGAAGCGGCGCGAGCCCATCACGGGCGTCAGCGAGTTCCCACTGCTCTCGGAGAAGCCGGTCGTCCGCGAGCCCGCGCCCGCCGGACCCACCGGCGGACTGCCCCGCGTACGGCGCGACGAGGCCTACGAGTCCCTGCGCGCCCGCAGCGACGCGCACCTGGCGGCGACCGGGGCCAGGCCGAGGATCTTCCTCGCCGCGCTGGGCCCGGCGGCCGCGCACACCGCGCGCGCCACCTTCGCCTCGAACCTGTTCCAGGCGGGCGGCATCGAACCGGTGCACGATCCGGTGTCGGTGGATCCGGCGACGGCCGGAGCGGCCTACGCCGCGAGCGGGGCGGACGGCATGGCCGTGCTCTGCTCCAGCGACGCGCTGTACGAGGAGCAGGCCGCGGCGGTGTCCGAGGCGCTGCGCGCGGCGGGCGCCACGACCGTCTTCCTCGCCGGCCGGCCGGGCACCGCTGAGGCTTCCGTGGACGAGTACGTCTTCGCCGGCTGTGACGCCGTCGCCGTGCTGTCCTCCGTACTCGACCGGATGGGAGTGCCGTCTTGAGCATCCCCGATTTCTCCGAGCTCGCGCTCGACCCCTCCTCCGCCGGAGTGACCGAGGAGCAGTGGCGCGCCGCGGTGAAGGAGTCCACCGGCACCGCGGCCGCCGACCTGCTGTGGGAGACGCCCGAGGGCATCGGCGTCAAGCCGCTGTACACGGGGCGGGACCTGGAGGGCCTGGACTTCCTGCGCACCTACCCGGGTGTGGCGCCGTACCTGCGCGGCCCGTATCCGACGATGTACGTCAACCAGCCCTGGACGATCCGGCAGTACGCAGGCTTCTCCACGGCCGAGGAGTCGAACGCCTTCTACCGGCGCAACCTGGCGTCCGGCCAGAAGGGCCTGTCGGTGGCCTTCGACCTGCCGACGCACCGCGGCTACGACAGCGACCATCCGCGCGTGACGGGCGATGTCGGCATGGCGGGCGTGGCGATCGACTCGATCTACGACATGCGGCAGCTGTTCGACGGGATCCCGCTGGACAAGATGTCGGTGTCGATGACGATGAACGGCGCGGTGCTGCCGGTCCTCGCGCTGTACATCGTGGCGGCGGAGGAGCAGGGCGTCTCCCCCGACAAGCTCGCCGGGACCATCCAGAACGACATCCTCAAGGAGTTCATGGTCCGCAACACCTACATCTATCCGCCCAAGCCCTCGATGCGGATCATCTCCGACATCTTCGCGTTCACCTCGCAGAAGATGCCCCGGTACAACTCGATCTCCATCTCCGGCTACCACATCCAGGAGGCCGGGGCCACGGCCGACCTGGAGCTGGCATACACGCTCGCCGACGGCGTGGAGTACCTGCGCGCCGGGCAGGCGGTCGGCCTGGACGTGGACGCGTTCGCGCCGCGCCTGTCGTTCTTCTGGGCGATCGGCATGAACTTCTTCATGGAGGTCGCGAAGCTGCGCGCGGCCCGGCTGCTGTGGGCGCGCCTGGTCAAGCAGTTCGACCCGAAGAACGCCAAGTCGCTGTCGCTGCGCACGCATTCGCAGACCTCGGGGTGGTCGCTGACCGCGCAGGACGTCTTCAACAACGTGACGCGCACGTGCATCGAGGCGATGGCGGCGACCCAGGGCCACACGCAGTCGCTGCACACCAACGCCCTCGACGAGGCGCTCGCGCTGCCGACGGACTTCTCGGCGCGCATCGCCCGCAACACCCAGCTGCTGCTGCAGCAGGAGTCGGGGACCTGCCGGTCGATCGACCCGTGGGGCGGCAGCGCGTACGTCGAGAAGCTGACGTACGATCTCGCGCGCCGCGCCTGGCAGCACATCGAGGAGGTCGAGGCCGCCGGCGGCATGGCGCAGGCCATCGACGCGGGCATCCCGAAGCTGCGCGTCGAGGAGGCCGCGGCCCGCACGCAGGCGCGGATCGACTCGGGCCGCCAGCCGGTGATCGGCGTGAACAAGTACCGGGTGGAGAACGACGAGGCGATCGACGTCCTCAAGGTCGACAACTCCTCGGTGCGCTCGCAGCAGATCGCCAAGCTGCGACGGCTGCGCGAGGAGCGCGACGAGGCGGTCACCCAGGACACCCTGCGGGCGCTGACCAACGCGGCCGAGCGCGGCGACGGCAACCTGCTGGCCCTGGCGGTGGACGCGGCGCGTGCCAAGGCCACCGTCGGTGAGATCTCGGACGCACTGGAGAAGGTGTACGGGCGGCACGCGAGCCAGATCCGTACGATCTCGGGTGTGTACCGCACCGAGGCAGGCGAGTCCCCGTCCGTGGAGCGCACCCGTGCGCTCGTCGACCGGTTCGAGGAGGCGGAGGGCCGCCGTCCGCGCATCCTGGTCGCCAAGATGGGCCAGGACGGGCACGACCGCGGCCAGAAGGTGATCGCGACGGCCTTCGCCGACCTGGGCTTCGACGTGGACGTCGGCCCGCTGTTCCAGACCCCGGCGGAGGTGGCCCGGCAGGCCGTCGAGGCGGACGTCCACGTGGTGGGCGTGTCCTCGCTGGCGGCCGGTCACCTGACCCTCGTACCGGCGCTGCGCGAGCAGCTGGCGGAGGAGGGCCGCGAGGACATCATGATCGTCGTGGGCGGTGTGATCCCGCCGGCCGATGTCCCGACGCTGCTGGAGATGGGCGCGACGGCGGTGTTCCCGCCCGGCACGGTGATCCCGGACGCGGCCCACGACCTGGTGACGCGGCTGGCCGCGGACCTGGGCCACGAGCTGTAGGCGGCCGCCGGTGCCGAAGATCGACATCGAGGCCTACGCGAAGGGGGTGCTCGACGGGAAGCGCGCGTTCATCGCCCGCGCGATCACTCTCGTCGAGTCCACCCTGCCCGCTCACCGGGTGCTGGCGCAGGGGCTTTTGACGGAGCTGCTGCCGCACGCGGGCCGGGCCCGCCGCATCGGCATCAGCGGTGTCCCGGGGGTGGGCAAGTCCACCTTCATCGACGCGTTCGGCACCATGCTGACGGGTCTGGGCCACCGGGTCGCGGTCCTCGCGGTGGACCCGTCGTCCACGCGCACCGGCGGCTCCATCCTGGGTGACAAGACCCGGATGGAGCGGCTGTCGGTGGACCCGGCGGCGTTCGTGCGGCCGTCACCCTCGGCGGGCACGCTGGGCGGGGTCGCCAAGGCCACCCGCGAGTCGATGATCGTGATGGAGGCGGCGGGCTACGACGTGGTCCTCGTCGAGACGGTCGGCGTGGGCCAGTCGGAGACCACGGTGGCGGGGATGGTGGACTCCTTCCTGCTGCTCTCCCTGGCCCGTACCGGCGACCAGCTCCAGGGCATCAAGAAGGGTGTCCTGGAGCTGGCCGACGTCCTGGCGGTGAACAAGGCGGACGGCCCGCACGAGCGTGACGCGAAGGCCGCGGCCCGGGAACTGTCGGGCGCGTTGCGGCTGATGCACCCGGTGGACGCGGCCTGGACCCCGCCGGTGCTGACGTGCAGCGCGCGGGAGTCGACCGGGCTGGACGAGGTGTGGAGCCGGCTGGAGCAGCACCGGACCCTGCTGGACGCGGGGGGCCGGCTGACAGCGAAGCGGGCGGCGCAGCAGGTGGAGTGGACCTGGTCGATGGTCCGCGAGGAACTGCTGGAACGCCTGCGGGCGGACCCTGCGGTACGGGAGCTCGCACCGGGCCTGGAGTCCGCGGTACGGGCGGGCACGGTGACCCCGACATCGGCGGCGGACCGCATCCTGGCGGCGTTCGGGAACTGACGGGCGGGCCGGCGCCCGCTGGGTGCCGGCCCGTCACATCCAGGTCGGTCGCACGGAAGGCGGCAAGACCTCGGTGTCGCGCACAAGGTCACGGCTTCCGTGGACGACGACCGACTCCAACTCAGGGAGTTCGGCCAGGACGAACAGCTTCTTGACGAGGGGTCCGATGGCCGCCGAGGCCGGCCGGATGCCGATGGTCCCGGGCTCCATGCAACCCCCCGCAGCGTAGCGACCGTTGACCTGGAGCCCAACGGTCGCCGACGCCGCCCCGGAGGGTTATGCCCCGACGAGCACCGAGCCGGGGGCGCCCAGCGCCTCGCGCAGGATGCGGGCCTGCTCGACCTTGTTGTCCGTGGCGAGCAGCGCGGACAGGACCGCGATACGGGCCTGTCCGGCGCGCAGGGTTCCGGTCGGGACGGCTCCGGCGGCCACGAGGTCCACCGCGCCTCCGTGCGTGTAGATCTCGGTGACCGGCCCGGCCATGACCCGGGTGGTCAGCGCGACGAGGACCCCGCGGCCCACGGCGGCCCGGACGGCCTCCACGATCTCCGGGGTGGCGTTGCCCGCACCGGTACCGACGAGGACGATGCCGCGCGCGCCCGCCTCGACGGCGGCGTTCAGCAGGACCGGGTCGCCGTCGGCGTGGTGCACCACCACGTCCACGCGCGGCGGAAGCTCCGGCATCGCGGGCAGCGGGAGCGGGGCCGGGCGCTGCGGGGGGCGCAGGATGGTGACCTTGCCGAAGCCGATCTTCCCGAAGAGTTCCTTCGAGGGGTCGGCGAACGCGTCCAGCTCCAGCGCCTGGGTCTTGACGGTGCCGCGGGCGGCGTGCACCCGCCCGGCGAAGGCGATCAGTACGCCGAGCCCGCGCGTGTTGGCGGCGGTGAGCAGGGCGTCGTAGAGGTTCCCCGGGCCGTCCCCGTCGGCGGTGCCCATCGGGCGCTGCGAGCCGGTGAAGACCACCGGGCGGGGGTCGTGGTGGTGGAGGTCGAGGAGGAACGCCGATTCCTCCAGGGTGTCGGTGCCGTGCGTGACGACGATGCCGTCCACGCCGGGGTCGGCGAGCACCTCGTGCACGGTGCGGAGCAGGGTGAGCTGGTGTGCGGTGGTGAGCCGCGGGCTGTTCACGCTGAACAGGTCGACCAGTTCGACGGTGATGCCTTCGGGGAGTGGTGCGGTGGCGATCACCTCGTTCCCGTCGGCGTCCGCTGCGAAGCCGGAACCCTGCCAGCGGCTGGCTATCGTCCCGCCCGTGCTGATCACGACGATCCGTCCCATCGGCCGTGGCCGCCCTTCACTCGTGTCACTCGTGTCACTAGTACGTCACTCGTACATATGTACCCAAAGCAGCAATGATAGACCGATCTCGGCGCAATGTGATTGCGTTTTCGCCCAGGCCGCCCACACAGTGTGGGTGATAATTGCGCCATGGATGCCATTGACCGCGATATCTTGCGCGAGCTCCAGGCCGATGGGCGCCTGAGCAACCAGGAACTCGCCCAGCGCGTGGGACTGACCCCCTCCCCCTGTATGCGCCGGGTCCGCCAGCTGGAACAGGACGGGGTGATCCAGGGCTACCGCGCAGTCATCTCCCCCGAAGCGGTGGACCGCGGCTTCGAGGTGCTCGTCTCGGTCGAGGTGCGCCGCGACCGGGAGACGGTCGAGGCTTTCGAGGCGGCCCTCCAGGACATCCCGGACGTCATCGAGGCCTACCGGCTCTTCGGCAGCCCCGGGTGCCTGCTGCGGATCGCCGTCGCCGACCTGCGGGCCTACGAGCGCCTGTGGATCGAGAAGCTGACCGCCCTCACCGGCATCACCGAGGTCAACTCACAGATCATCATGAAGCGCATCAAGGAACCGAACGGCCTGCCCGTCGGTCACTGACACGGGCGAACCCGCGGACCCGCGGACCCGCGACTCTCGGACGAACGACCGCGACGTCGGCAAGGTCGTCGCCCAGCGCCGATACGGCCGGCCGATGCCTCAGGACGGGGTCGTCGCCGTGGAGAGCACCCGGGGCGTATCGCCGTCGGCGCCGGCAGTGGCGTGCCGCGCCGGAAGATGATCGCCGTGCCGGCGCAGTAGGC
>NZ_JBSGZP010000155.1:0-12589 GCF_053611065.1 Streptomyces sp. NPDC054840 | reverse complement strand
GGATTGGTGACAGCCCCGGACGTGGCCGCCCTGGTCAGCGCCGCGGCTGCCTGCGCCGGAGTCGCGGACGGGTGCCCCGCCAGGTAGACCGCCGCCGCGCCGGCCGCGTGCGGGGCCGCCATGGACGTGCCGGAGATGGTCTTCGTCCCCGTGTCGCTGTCGTTCCAGGTGGACGTGATGTCCGAGCCCGGCGCGTACAGGTCCACCACGGAGCCGAAGTTCGAGAACGACGACTGCTGGTCGTCGATGGTGCTCGACGACACGGTGATCGCCTCCGTGACCCGGGACGGCGAGCCCTGACCGGCGTCGGCCGACTCGTTGCCCGCCGCCACGGTGAAGGTGACACCCGCGGCGACGGCGCGGCGCACCGCCTCGTCGAGGGCCTCGTCGGCGCCGCCGCCCAGGCTCATGTTGGCCACCGAGGGGCCCTTGTGGTTCTGCGTGACCCAGTCGATGCCCGCGACCACCTGCTCGGTGGTGCCGGAGCCGTTGTCGTCCAGCACCCGCACCGCCACGACCTTCGCCTTCTTGGCGACGCCGTGGGAGGTCCCCGCGATGGTGCCGGCCACGTGCGTACCGTGGCCGTTGCCGTCGTCGGCGCTGTCGTCGTTGTCCACCGCGTCGAAGCCCGACGTCGCACGGCCGCCGAAGTCCTTGTGGGTGGTGCGCACGCCGGTGTCGATGACGTACGCCGTCACGCCCTCGCCGCCGCCGTCGGGGTAGGTGTACTTCTTGTCGCCCGCCTGCGCGGTCTGGTCGATCCGGTCCAGCCCCCAGGAGGGCGGATCGGTCTGGGTGGCGTTGATGGTGAACTTCTTGTTCTGCACGACCTTGCCGACGGCCGGGTCCGCGGCGAGCCGCTTCGCCTCCGTCTCGCTGAGACCCGCGGCCGAGAAACCGTTGACCCCGGAGCCGTAGGAGCGCTTCAGCTCGCCCCCGTACTTGCGGGCGAGCTGCTCCTTGTTCGCGGATGCGTCGAGTATGACGACGTAACTTCCGCTGATCGCGCCGGGTGCGCCGAGGCCGTACACCGTGCCTTCGGCCGGTGTGGCCGCTCCCGCGAGGGGGGTGGCGAGCAGGGCCACGGCAGCCGCTGTGGCCGCTCCCGTGCCGACTGCCGCGTACCGAAAACCACGCGAGCGCTTGTGAGTTGCCATCTGGAGGGTTCTCCTCGTGTTGACGTTGGGGGCGTCAGACCTTCTGGAGAACCCTCTTCCGATTGACAGGCGCAAATCAAGGACGCCTTGGGGTATCGGGGTTGTTCAACAAGGTTTCTTAAAGGGTCCCCCGCACCGCCTTCACCTCGCACACAGGTTCATATGAACTCCCGCACGATTCCCACACGTTCACGGACGGCCGACCGCGTAGGGCTGCAACTCCCGTCGCGCCAAAGACCGCTGATGCACCTCGTCCGGTCCGTCGGCCAGACGCAACGTCCTTGCAGCCGCCCACAGTTCGGCCAGCGGGAAGTCCTGGCTCACGCCGCCCGCGCCGTGCAGCTGCACCGCGTCGTCCAGGATCCGCACCACCGCCCGCGGGGTCGCGATCTTGATGGCCTGGATCTCGGTGTGCGCGCCCCGGTTCCCGACCGTGTCCATCAGCCAGGCCGTCTTCAGCACCAGCAGCCGCAGCTGCTCCACCGTCACCCGGGCGTCGGCGATCCAGTTCTGTACGACTCCCTGGGCGGCCAGCGGCTTGCCGAAGGCGGTACGTTCCACCGCGCGCCGGCACATCAGCTCGATGGCCCGCTCCGCCATCCCGATCAGCCGCATGCAGTGGTGGATGCGGCCCGGGCCGAGCCGGGCCTGGGCGATGGCGAAGCCGGTGCCCTCCTCGCCGATCAGGTTCGCCGCGGGGGCCCGGGCCCCGTCGAAGACCACCTCGGCGTGGCCGCCGTGGTCATGGTCCTCGTACCCGTACACCGTCATCGCCCGGCGCACCTCGACCCCCGGGGTGTCGCGCGGCACCAGGATCATCGACTGCTGACGGCGCGGATCGGCGCCCTCCGGGTCGGTCTTGCCCATCACGATGAAGATCCTGCAGTCCGGGTTCATCGCCCCGGAGATGAACCACTTGCGGCCGGTGACCACGTACTCGTCGCCGCCCGCCGAGCGCTCGATCCGCGTCTCGATGTTCGTCGCGTCCGAGGAGGCCACCTCGGGCTCGGTCATCGCGAAGGCGGAGCGGATCTCCCCGGCCAGCAGCGGCTCCAGCCACTGCTTCTTCTGCGACTCGTTCCCGAACTGGGCGAGCAGCTCCATGTTGCCGGTGTCCGGGGCCGCGCAGTTGGTGGCCGTCGGCGCGAGGTGCGGGCTGCGGCCGGTGATCTCCGCCAGCGGCGCGTACTGGAGGTTGGTCAGTCCCGCGCCGTGCTCCGCATCAGGGAGGAAGAGGTTCCACAGGCCCTGGCGGCGCGCCTCGGCCTTCAGTTCACCGAAGACGGCCGGGGTGTCCCAGGGCGAGGCCAGCCGTGCGCGCTGCTCGGCGGCGACGGCCTCCGCCGGGTAGACGTACTCCTCCATGAACGCGAGCAGCCGCTCGCGGAGTTCCTCGGTCCGGGTGTCGAATGCGAAATCCATGGGTGAGTGCCTCAGCCTTCCTGGCGGTTCCGGGGGTCCTGGCGGTCCTGGAGTGTGGTCAGTCCGTGCTCGATGAAGACCGGGACCAGCTCGCCGATCCGGTCGAAGCCCGCCCCGACGGTCTGCCCCAGCGTGTAGCGGTAGTGGATGCCCTCGAGGATCACGGCGAGCTTGAACCAGGCGAAGGCCGTGTACCAGGCGATGGCCCCGGTGTCCCGGCCCGAGCGGGCGGCGTACCGCTCGACGAGCTCGGCCGGCGTCGGATGGCCCGGTGCCCCGCTCGTCGTGCTGACCGGAGATCCGGTCAGGCCCAGGTCCGAGCTGTACATCACCAGCAGCCCGAGGTCGGTCAGCGGATCCCCGAGGGTGGACATCTCCCAGTCCAGCACCGCCCGGATCGTGTCGTCCGGGCCGCCGATCAGCACGTTGTCGAGCCGGAAGTCCCCGTGCACCACGGTCGCGGCGGTGGAGACGGGCAGCCTGCGGCCGAGCGCGCCGTGCAGCTCGTCGATCCCGGCGAGCTCCCGGCCCCGGGAGGCCGCGAGCTGCTTGCCCCAGCGGCGCAGCTGCCGGTCCAGGAAGCCCTCGGGCCGGCCGAAGTCACCCAGACCCACCGCCTCCGGGTCCACCGCGTGGAGGTCGACCAGGGTGTCCACCAGGCCCAGTACCGCCCGCCGGGTCCGCTCCGGACCGATCGCGGCGAGCTGCTCTGCCGTCCGGTACGGCACCCCGTCCACGAACTCCATGACGTAGAACGGCGCCCCGAGCACGGCCTCGTCCTCGCACAGGAGCACCGGCTCGGGCACCGGCACGGCCGTGCCGTGCAGCGCCTCGATGACCCGGTGCTCGCGCCGCATGTCGTGCGCGGTGGCCAGTACGTGGCCCAGCGGCGGCCGGCGGACGACCCAGCGGGCGGTCCCGTCGGTGACCTCGTACGTGAGATTGGACCGGCCGCCCTCGATGAGCCGGCCGCGCAGCGCCCCGGACACAAGTCCCGGCCGGGCCCGGTCGAGATGACCGCGCAGTCGCTCCAGATCCAGGCCGCGCGGGTCGGCCGGGGCTGAGGTCATGGTGCGCACCTCCGTGCGTGTCGACGAGGGGAAGAGCGGCGGTGCGTCGGAGCACCGTCGCGAGACATCATGCCGACCAGTCGGTATGCCGTCCAGAGTGCGGGCGGAAAGAAACTCTCCGCCCGGCGGGATCCGCCGGTGTCAGGCGTGACAGAGAATCGGTGTGCCGCCGTTCATCACGGTCATGTCCGTCAGCACCGCCAGGATGTCCAGCGCCGCGCCCTCCGGCAGGCCGGCCAGTTCCGCGTACGCCCGGTGCAGGTTCGCCACCAGTCGCTCGCTCTCCCGCCAGGCGCCGAACTCGCCGAGATCGGCCTGTTGGGCCACCTGCAGCGGGGACAGCCCTTTAGCCCGGCCCTCCCGGGCGAGTTCGGCCACGTACCGCAGGTAGCGCTCGGTGGAGTCGTAGGCGGAGGGGTCGGTCAGGGGTCCGTGGCCCGGTACGACGGTCTCCGCGTCCAGCGACCGCAGCAGCTCCAGCGCCCGCAGCGAGCCGGTGAGGGAGCCCATCGCGAGGAACGGAGTCCCCCCGGCGAAGATCAGGTCGCCGGTGAACACCACCCGCCGGCCGGGCAGCCACACGACCGAGTCCCCGGTGGTGTGCGCGACACCCGGGTGGATGATCCGTACCTCCGTCGCGCCGACGTGCACGGTCGCCCGGTCGCTGTAGGTGAGGTCGGGCGGCACGATGTCGATCGCGCCGAAGTCCGTGGACGGCCAGATCAGCTCCAGCTGGTGCCCTGCCGCGAGCTGCTCGGACCGGGCGGTGTCGTGCCCGAGGATCAGCGCTTCGGGGCTGAAGACCCCGTTGCCGTAGGTGTGGTCGCCGTGGTGGTGGGTGTTGACCACGGTGCGGGGGAGCGGCACCCCGGCCGCCACGACCGCCGCGCGCAGTGCGAGGGCGCGCCGCTGGGTGGCGGCGGTGTCGACGAGCAGGGTCCGGCCCCCGTCGGTCACGAATCCGGCGTTGTTGAGGCACCAGCCGCCGTCCGGCTGGACGTAGGCGTACACCCCCGGTGCGGGCTGGACGAGGTACGGCTCTTCGACGGACATCTGCGCTCTCCCCGGGTCCTTGTGGTGAACGGACGGCATCCTGCCAGCCGTTGTCGTCCCGGGGGAGGGCGGGTACCGCTGCGACCGGACCTTCAGCCGGCGGTCCGGTCGGTCGTCCGGTCGGTCGCCCGGCCCGTGATCCGGCCGGCAGTCCGGTCAGTGGTCGTCGTAGTGTCCGTCGTGCTCCGCGTGCCGGTGCCCGTCGTGCAGGTAGTCCACATGGTCTCCGTGCCGGACCGACTCGTGCCCGCAGTCCGCGCCGTGCGCGTGCGCGTGGCCGTCGTGCGCGGTGTGCCCGCTGGGCTCGCATTCGTCCCAGTGCCCCGAGTGCTCCCGGTGCAGATGGCCGTCGTGGGCGTAGTCGACGTGGTCGCCGTGCGAGACCGCCTGGTGCCCGCAGTCCGCGCCGTGCGTGTGCTGGTGCGTGGGGTGTTCGTGGTGCAGGGTCGTCATGGCGCCGAGGCTAGTGTGGATTGCCCGTTGTCGCCCATTATCGTCCGTTGTGTCGTAGTGGCGCGGCGAAGCACGATCATCACACCGGGCGGCCACCGGCCACCGGCCACCGGCCACCGGCACCGGCTCACAGGATCACCGTCATCGCGAAGACCGCCAGCGCCACCGTGCACGCCACCACCGCCAGGGCCGCCCGCGGCGCGAGCTCCCGCGGCCGGCCGGCCGCCAGTGCCCGGATCCGCCGGTGGGCCACCCACAGGAACGCCAGCCAGATCAGCGCGATGGCCGCCGCCCCGACCAGCTCCACCGGCGCGCCCGACCCGCGCAACGCCTGCCGCAGTGCCAGCACCGCCACCACCGAGGAGGCCAGCGTCGTACGCCGCCACGCGAGCCGGGTCCGCTCGGGCTGGAGCCCCGCATCGCGGTCCGTGCCCGAGGTGCTCACCGCCCGGTGGTCCAGCCCAGCAGCACGACCACCACCATCGTCACCGCCACCAGCCCCACGCCCAGGCTCAGCAGCACCGGGAAGCGCGACAGCGGCAGGTCCTCGCTCCGGCGCATCGCCCGCTCGCACCGCACCCAGTGGTTCACCGCCCGCAGCGCACAGGCCGCACCCACCGCGAGCAGCGCGAAGGCCATCCCGACCCGCACCCCCCAGCGCAGGTCCGGCAGGAACTGGTCGACGGCGAAACCGCCGCCCACCAGGGCCAGCGAGGTCCGGATCCAGGCGAGGAAGGTCCGTTCGTTGGCCAGCGAGAAGCGGTAGTCCGGGGTCTCGCCCTCGTCCCTCAGCCGCGAGGGTGCGAACCAGAGGCGCACGTCCTTGACGAAGTCGATCACCTGCCAAATCTACAAGCGCAATTCAGGGTGCGCGCGCAGCCGCCGGTACGCCTCCAGCCCGTCCGGCACCCAGGCCCACTCCCCGCCGTCCACCCGCCGGTCCAGCTCCTCCTGGGTGAGGTACGTGTGCCAGTCGACCTCCGACGCCTGCGGGGCCACGGGCGGGTCGCACCGCACCTCGTACACGTACGACCACCAGGCCCCGCCCGGACCGTCGTAGAGGAACTTGAACAGCGGAGTCGGCTGCTCCAGCCCCCGTACCCCCAGCTCCTCCTCGGCCTCGCGCAGTGCGGCCTCGGCGTAGCTCTCGCCGGCGCCCAGCACCCCGCCCACGAACATGTCGTAGTGCGAGGGGAATACCAGCTTCGAGGCGGTCCGCCGGTGGACGAAGATCCGCCCTTCCGCGTCCCTGGCCTGCACGAACGCACAGCGGTGGAGGAGCCCCCGGGCGTACACCTCGCCGCGCGGGGCCTGCCCGACGACCCGGTCCTCCCGGTCCACCACGTCCAGTACTTCCTCAGCGGCACTCATACAGGTCATCCAACCACCGCTGTTGACTGGTTACCGCTCCGTAGCCAAGGATCTGCCCCACCACCGACGGAGGACGGGTAACCGCATGACGTACGACGCAGACGTGATCGTGATCGGAGCCGGGCTCGCGGGGCTCGTGGCCACCGCCGAGCTCGTCGACGCGGGCCGCAAGGTCATCCTGCTCGACCAGGAGCCGGAGCGGTCGATCGGTGGCCAGGCGCACTGGTCCTTCGGCGGGCTGTTCTTCGTGGACTCGCCCGAGCAGCGCCGGATGCGGATCAAGGACAGTCACGCCCTCGCCCTCCAGGACTGGCTGGGCACCGCCGGGTTCGACCGTGAGGAGGACGCCTGGCCGCGCCGCTGGGCGGAGGCCTACGTCGACTTCGCGGCCGGCGAGAAGCGCTCCTGGCTGCACGCCCAAGGCGTCCGCTTCTTCCCGGTGGTCGGCTGGGCGGAGCGCGGCGGCTACGACGCCAACGGCCACGGGAACTCCGTCCCCCGCTTCCACATCACCTGGGGCACCGGCCCGGGGCTGGTGGAGCCCTTCGAGCGGCGGGTCCGGGCCGGTGTGGCCCGCGGCCTGGTCCGCTTCGCCTTCCGCCACCGGGTCACCGGGCTCTCGGCCACGGCCGGCGCGGTGGACACCGTGACCGGCGAGATCCTGGAACCCTCCGACGCCGTACGGGGCTCCGCCAGCAGCCGCGAGGTCACCGGGAGCTTCTCCCTGCGGGCCCAGGCCGTGATCGTCACCAGCGGTGGCATCGGCGGCAACCACGACCTCGTCCGCGCGCAGTGGCCCGCCCGGCTCGGCACCCCGCCGCAGCGGCTGCTCTCCGGGGTCCCGGCGCACGTCGACGGTCTGATGCTCGGCATCGCGGAGCGCGCGGGCGCCAGCCACATCAACAAGGACCGGATGTGGCACTACACCGAGGGCATCCAGAACTGGGACCCGATCTGGGCCCGGCACGGCATCCGCATCCTGCCCGGCCCGTCCCCGCTGTGGCTGGACGCGACGGGCAGGCGGCTGCCCGTGCCGCTCTTCCCGGGATTCGACACCCTCGGCACCCTCGATCACATCATGAAGACCGGCCATGACCACACGTGGTTCGTGCTCAACGAGCGCATCATCGGCAAGGAGTTCGCCCTCTCCGGCTCCGAGCAGAACCCGGACCTGACCGGCAGGTCGATCCGCGACGTCCTCACCCGCGCACGCCAGGCCGTACCGGACCCGGTCCGGGCCTTCATGGACAACGGGGCCGACTTCGTCGTCGAGCGGGACCTGTCCGCCCTGGTCCGCGGGATGAACGCGGTCACCAAGGAGGACCTCCTCGACGAGGCCACCGTCCGCGGCGAGATCGTGGCCCGCGACCGGGAGATCGCCAACCCCTTCACCAAGGACCTCCAGGTCACCGCCATCCACGGCGCCCGCAGATACCTCGGCGACAGGCTGATCCGTACGGCCGCCCCGCACCGCGTCCTGGACCCCGGGGCCGGACCGCTGATCGCGGTACGGCTGTCGATCCTGACCCGCAAGTCCCTGGGCGGCCTGGAGACCGACCTCTCCTCGCGCGTCCTGACCGGGTCCGGAGAGCCGCTGCCCGGCGTCTACGCGGCCGGCGAGGCGGCCGGCTTCGGCGGTGGCGGGGTACACGGGTACCGGGCCCTGGAGGGCACCTTCCTCGGCGGGTACATCTTCTCGGGCCGGGCGGCCGGCCGCGCGGCGGCCCGAGCTGTCGGCTGACCCCTCCCGTCCGCGCGGCCTGACGGGGCCGTCAGGCCGTCGGACCAGCCGTGGGGTGTCCCGGCCGCGCGCCGCGCCCCCGCGGGGGGGGGGGGGGGCCCCGGCCCCCCACCAGGCTTGCCCACGGGCGGCTTGCCCGGGTCGTGAGCTGTGACGTCGCAGTCCAGATCCCTCGGCGGGCAGACCACGCCGCCGCCCGGATCGTCCGCCACCGCCGTACCCGGCGCGACCGCCCCGAGCAGCGTCACGGTGGCGGCCGCGGCCGCCACCGTCAGCCAGCGGATCAGCACGTGCGGTCCCGCTCGATCGCGGAGCTCCACACGAGCCACGGGCCCGAACCGGTGCGCTGCAGGCTGGAGGTCACCACGTGACGGCGCGGCCCGGACGGGGCCGCCCCGGCCGGCCGGCCGTCCTTGTCGACCTTGTCGTAGCCGGTGGAGTCCACGCAGTCGGTGACGACCGCGCGGCGCGGGTCGCCGGTGGTGTCGAGCGACTCGACCGCCGCCGTATGGGCCGTGGCTTTGTCCACGAGAAGGTCGTGAACATAGCCACCCGTCCGCTTCTACCTCCAGCCGGTCGGTCTGGCGGGCGTAGGAAGCTATCCCATGACGACGTCGCCCTGGTCGACGCCGACGACGAGCCCGCCCTGGGCGTCGTCGGTCGGCCGGGCCACGCAGAAGCCGGCGGTCTCCAGGTCGAAGCACACCCCCGGTCCCGCCAGATCGTCCGGATCGGTAGGTGCTGTCCTCCAGCTCCCTTTTCCCGGTTTTGATGCTCGGCATTTTCATGCCTGTTCAGAAGGAAACGTCGAAATAGTCGATGTCCGTGAATTCGACTTCAAGGTCGTCCGGGCGGGTTCCGCCGTCCTTGAAATAGGTTTCTTGCAACCCTCGGCCACGATCGCACACATCTGCTGGTCGCTCGCACGCGTCTCGCGGGCGTCGAAGAGGCGTTGCGCGTAGGCGGGCGGGAGGTGGACGGCGAGGCGCCGCACCCGGCCGTCGTCCGTCGTGCCAACGGGTGCCGTGTAGCCGAAGCGGGCCCGGGTCTCGACCGTGATGCCGGTGCTGGTGGCGGCTTCCTTGCGGCGGCGGCCGCGGACCACGGGCTGCAAGCGGGCCCATACGGCTGGGTCGATGCGGTCGGCGACGGCCTTGGGCGGGGTCGCCCGGGCTTCGGACACACGGCAGTGCGGGCCACCGGGGTGGTAGCGGCCCGCGCGGGGGTTCGTCGGAGCGGGTCTGTCAGATAGCGGACGCAAGCTCTCACAGCTCAACACAAAGGCCGCGCCCAACGGGCGCTGGCCAATAGCGGTGGCCGGCGGTGCTGTCGGCCGACTCAAGGCTTGCCTACTGCACTGGGGTTCGTCAGGTTGTTGACCGGGTCGGAAACGGCCCCCGGGCCGCCCGTCTTACAAGGTTGCGGTGCGGCGGAATCTGCGGGTCCCTATAGCTCCCTCAACGACGCCCACTCGCCTTTCCCTTTTCCTCATGGCCCTCGTCAGACCTGTTTGAATTCTGCAGCCACCTCGCCTGCAAGTCCGTGTTGCCTCCAAACATCAGGGTCGGTCAATGCCGTATGGCCGAACCAGACTGGAACTTTGAGGGTACGTACTCGCTCGGACGGGAAGTTACCGGTGACCGGAGTGCGATGCAGCCCCGTCCAACACCGGTCCAGCATTACGACGAAGTCGAATTTTGGGCGCATCGCAACGATTCTTTTGATTCTTTCGCCGATGATTCTCCACTCTTCCTGGCTTCGCTGGTGGGGAGGGGTGTGGAGCATAACCAGCATGTCGATGGAAAGGTCGTTGAACGCTGACGCGTTGAGCGCCACATTGCCGCCGTGACTATGAGCGATGACCTTCTTGAAGGATGGAGCTGAGTGCTTGCCCGCCCAGTGGGCCAGGTCGCGCGCTGCTGCAATCCGATCCTCGACCGTGTAGCCGCCGGTCCACCGGTAGTGATCGTCACGGTCGTAGAGGTCTTCCCCCACGGCACTCAGGGTTCCATCGGTTGGCTCGTCGGCGCCGGGTTCACTTTGGAGATAGCGGAAGAGCGGCTCTCCTGGTCGCCACCAAGATGGCCGCTTAAACCGCGTCCATGTACCGGGCACGATGATGGAGGTCCAGGCGACGTCATTGCCGTTGTTCGGCTCATTGTCCTGCGGCAGGTCTTTTAGAACCGGATGTCTGGGCGCCACGCGGATTAGTGCTTCGATCGCAATCTGCTGGATCGTCTCGCTGCCGGATGTACATCCGTCCGCGAGGGCTTCAATGGTGGGCCACCACAGCATCGTTTTGCGCTGGGAAAGCAAGGCAGCGGACACGACTCGGACGATTTGGTGTTGGCTGAGCTGGCCGAGGTGCAGCAACGTGGCGGCTGCTGCGGCCCGGTGATTGCTGCTACCTTCCCGTGCAACTCCATGGAGCCGCCGCATCATTTCTTGTGCCCACTCACTGAGATCGCGATCGGGTTCCCACCAACGGTCTGGAGCAGGGGTGATCTGGTTCGTGATCTCTGACTGGATCGGCTGTGACCAGCCGGGAAAGTTGCGCCACCGAAAGGGCATCCGCTCATCGAAGTGGTCCTGCAAGAAGAGCTCAGCCCATGGGGCGTTGAACTCAGGCATCGCCTCGGGAACCTCGGGAACGTCCAGCTGATAGGCGTCCTCCTCGCCTTGGAGTACGCCTCCATTGCCTGTGAGTTGGAGACCCAAGCCCAGCATCTGTGCGGCCTGCGACCAAGCAGCCACTTCGCCCTCTTCGAGGAAGGCATCCTTGCCACCCAGCGGGTGCTCGATCAACGGCTCTGACATGATTGCTCCGCATCTGGTGGCGATCCCCGTCGATCAGGCTCACCGCCAGCATGGACGCCACGCCAGGCGACCCGCACGAGAGCACTCCCGCCTCACTCCCATGAAGGCACCGGCCCCGTGCAGACGGCCCAAGGCGAAGCGGCGTCTGCCGGTGCCGACAGGACCTTGACGGTGGGGCGGGGCCGTCCGTTGCGCTTCTTCCCCATGGGCTTCCTCCTGGATGAGCGGTGATCGCCTAGATGGCCGCGTGCGGGCCTGTGAGGCCTGCAGGGTTCGTGGGGGGGCGGAGCCGGGCGTTCGTCACCCCACGGGGCCTTGTGTGGCCGCGCGTTGGCCGGGACGGGCCGAGGTCCGCCCGGCACCTCGTGCGCCGGGCAGCGGTGAGACTAGGCGGTGCGGATGGTGAGGGCGGCGAGCTTGGCCGCGTCCCGCTGCTCCCTGGCGGCGGCTTGCTGCTCCTTCCACACCCGGTACTCCATGCTCGGGCCGCTGGCGATCTGCCACGCCTCGTCGGTGTCCTCGGGGGCCTGGTTCTCGTTGGGGAACCCACCAAAGTCGGGCTCGTCCTCGTCGGCGGGCTCCTGGTCGTGCGCCCGGTGGAGCTGGGCCGGCACGATGGGCCGGCCCGCTGCTGCAGCGTCCAGCGCCGCGAACTCGGCGGCCATGACCTCCCGGGCGCGGGTTGTCTCGGCGGCCTCAGCAGCCTTGGCGGCCGCGCTCTGGTCCCGACGCGCGTTCTCGTCCAGGGCGTGGCCGTGGTCCCGATCGACCGCCGCCCGCCGGGCCAAGTCGTGCTGCTGCTGGCACCACTCTTGCTCGCGCCGCTGTTGCTCCAGCGCCTCGGCGGCCTTGATGTCGTTGATCCGCGCGTTCCGCCGGTAGTTGCAGGTGGCGCACTCCTCGTCGGTGTCGAGGAAGATTCCGAGTTCGCAGTTCGGGAGCTCGCACGCCTGCTCCGTCAGCAGCGTGGCAAGGTAGCCGACCGGCTTCGTAATCCGGTCAGGCTCCTGGTAGCCGGAGCTTGAACGGGTGGAACCCCCGGCGCGGTGCCACCCGACATTGATCCGGGTGACAGCGTGCGAGACGGTCCGCGGGTAGAGCGCGTAGGGACCGCTCCTCGCGTCGGCGTAGTGGCCGAGGAACTCCCGGACGGCGCGGCGCAGGATAGGGATTCGCTCGGCCTTCGACGTGGAGATCCCAAGGGCGTCCAGGGCGGCGTACACCTCGGCCTCGCCGTTCACCGGCACCAGCTCGCTGACGGCAATCGGCTTACTCGCTGCAGACCTCCCCTTGCGGACGGCGGCGGAGCCGCCCTTGGCGGTCGGGAGTTCAGCCGCCGCGCCCTCACGCGCACTCGCACGCACAAAACCACCAGCACTCTGGCCTCCGGCCGTCACCCCCGTTTGTGCTTTGGAAGAAGGGTCTGGAGCTACGTCTGTAGATAGGGCGTCACCCATGACGCCACCGGACGCGTCACCCATGACGCCACCGGTAGCGTCATGGGT
>NZ_JBSGZP010000154.1:0-12627 GCF_053611065.1 Streptomyces sp. NPDC054840 | reverse complement strand
GGGCCGGGCATGCCGGCCCCGCCGTGCTGCTACCTGGGGAGCGGGAAGTTGCTGTTCTTCAGCCCGCCCTTGGGCATCTGGATCTTCGAGACGCTGCGGCCTGCCCGGACGTGGTTCCAGGTGATGACGAAAGAGGCCAGGACGTCGGTCTCGTTGGCCCTGCCGGTCCGCTGGGTCGCCTCGGCGGTCAGCTTCTTGTTCAGCGCCCAGATGGGGTGTCCGTCCGGCAGGCCGACGGGCTTGATCAGGTGGTCGAAGAACCACTTCGCGTCGCCGCCGCTGGCCCTGGAGGTCACCCAGTGGGCGATGGCCACGACCGAGGACGGGGCGAGGATCCGACGGCGGGCGGCGACAGCGAACTCTGCCGACCACTGGATGCCGGGGTTGCTGTCGAGATAGGCGTACATTTCCGCCGGGCTCGGGGACGCACCGCCTGCGTTGACATAGCTGCCGCGGTCCCACATGTGGGCCCGGCGCAGCAGGGCAGCGAGGACGCTGGTGTTGCTGCCGATGTCATCGATGCTGAGCCGGTCGCCCATGGTGCGCTTGGCGCCCCCGTCGATGGTCCGCTTGGCTTTGTCGACGACCCCGCGAACGATGAGCAGCGGGAACGAGGCGTCGGGCCATTCGTGTTCGGCGATGGCGGTGAGGCGGTGCTGGCCGTCGATGAGGGCACCGTCGGCGGAGAACACGATGGTGGATCCGTTGATCGTCCATTCGCCGGCTCGCATGTCCCGGCCGTACTGGGCGACCATGCCCTTACGCACGTTGCGGTTCTTGATGTTGCGGAGGAGCCACAGGCGGGCAAGTTCCGGGGTGACGTCGACGAGCTCGATGGTGACCTCGGGCAGGTTGTACTTGTCGAGGTTGAAGGCAACGATGTTGTCGTTCACTTGGAGCTCTCCTTGGTGAGGGCGTTGTGGAAGCCGTGCAGGGCTTCCAGTTCGGTGTTGAGGCGCGCCGCCCAGATGCGGCGCGTCTCTTCGTCTTGACGGGCAAGGTGTGCGGGCGTGAGGGCCTGCAGGGCCTCGCTGGTCTGGCGAAGTTCGGTGAGGGCCGAAAGGACCGTGCGGGCGACGTCCAGGCGGGGCTGCCGGTCGGGGGCGCGGGGCGGGGCTGGAGGCGGGGTTACGGCGGCTTCGAAGCCGGGGCCCTCGGGCTGGCGCCAGTCATCGCCAGCGAGGAGGTCGCCGTCGTCGACGACCTCGGCGTCGATGACCTCGGCCGTGCGGGCGGCGTAGGTCTCGCGGACGGCGGCTGCCGTCGGCTGGCCACCGGTGCGTTCGACCGTCTCGCGCCAGACGTCGACGCGTTCCGGCTGGGGAACTCGGGCGAGTTCGCGGGCCTGCCCTTCGTTGGCCGGGGCCATCTCTCCGCTGTCTACAATTGTTGACACCGCCGAAGCCGCAGCGGTGAGTTGATACGCCCGTGCCCGACTGAAGCCCCACCGCTCGCGGCAATACGCCTCGAAGGTCCCGTGTTCCGACCGGTACAGCTTTCGTTCCTGGATGGCGGCGAGCGCGTTGCCAACTTCGACGAACGTGTTCATGCCGCGCTCGATGACGCCTTCGAGCCGAGCAAGGTCGGTCTGCTCGTCGACATTGAGGATCTCGTTCACTTGCTGCTCCTTTCACGGGTTGGGTAGGTCGACCTGCTGGCCGTCGATGCAGTGGCGCCACCAGCCGGGGCGGCCGGGGATGGCGATGGGCGGCCAGTCGGGTGTTGCTTCGATCGGACGTGGCGGCGGGTCGGGCTCGTCGGGGACTGTCTGCAGGCGGCGCACGGCGGCCTCTCTGGCTGGTGCGGGTGGTGGTCGGCTAGGCCGCGGCGGTGGTGCGGGTGCCGGTGAGCCACTGTTCGGCGACGTAGCGGGCGTAGGCAGGCGGGATGCATTCGCGGAGTCCGTCGCGGGATGCCCAGGGCATCTGCATGTCGTCGCGGGCTTCCTGGACGCCGGAGAAGTTGCCGACGTAGTGGGCCATCTCGCCTGGGCGCCGCGGCCGGCCCATCTTGGTGAGGGGCGCGGTGTGGGCGGGGTGTTCGGGCGGGGTGAGGGTCCAGCCGCCGGTCTCGAACAGGCGGTGCCGGTACGTCCGCATCCCGAACGCGGCGCCGCACAGCATCACCGGGTCTTTCAGCTCTGGCCGGGCTTCCTCGACGTTCTCGATGACCCAGGGGAGGCCGGTTTCGTCGAGGAGTTCCCGGGTTGGGGCGATCAGGTCGGGGTGTTCCCGCTGCTGGATTTTCTGGGCGCGGGAGTACCGCTGGCAGGGCGGGGAGGCGTGGATGAACGCCACGTTCGCCTTGATCCAGTCCATGTGGACGGTCAGGTAGCCGAGGGTGTCGGACTGCCAGAACTCGTCGCCGATGTAGCGGGGCTGGTCTTCGAGGTCGACGCCGATGACGTGGAACCCGGCCTGCTGATAGCCGGCGGTCGCGCCGCCCTGACAGCAGTACAGATCCAGAAGGATGGGCTTCATCAGGCGGCCTTTCGCATGTCTCGGATCTGCTGCTGGACGGTGCTGTCGCTGATGCCGAGCCGGGCGGCGATGTCGTGGTCGGGGATCCCGAAGGAGGCCAGGTGTGCGATTTCCTGACGGCGGTAGGCGGCGAGCTCGCTGCGGCCCATCTCGTCGGGCCGCTCCGGCTGGGCTGCCGGGTCGTCGATGAGGTCGTCGTCCCATGCGGCCGGCGGTGGCCATCCGTCCGCGCTGGCCCGGTTGCGGCAGTAGCTCGCCCGGTAGGGGGGGACTCCTGCGGCGACGGGGTCGGCGTTCCACATCTCGTCGTAGGCGGCAGCTACGGCGTGCGCGGTCCGGGCGTACACCCGGTCCTGCTTGAGGATGGTGGTGACGTAGTAGGGGTGGCAGCTGATGCGGGGTCCGATGTAGAGCAGAGGCCAGCCGAGGGCTACGAGTGCCTGGATCCGTCGCTTGGTACCGGTGGAGTCGATGCGGCCGGCGACGACGTCATTGGGCTGGACGTCGAGGATGGCCCTCGCGTTGGCTTCTCGGATCTTGGTGGCGCGGGGGCGCGTCGCCGAGAGGCGGTAGAGGAGTCCGCTGATGATGGACCTGCTGACGCCGCTGGCCTCGCTGAGCTTCACGACCGAGACGCCGGCTGCCATGAGGTTGCGGATGTGGCGCGCGACCGGAGCCGCGGGGATCAGTGCGCCCTTGGCGGGGTTGGAGCTCATCGGTGGTCCTCCGTCCTCTGCTGCGGGATGAAGATCAGTTCGGCTGCGATGCGGTCGTCGCTGTACGGGTCGCCGGGCTGGGTTTCGACGGCGGCGGTGCGGGCGGCCCGGACTTTGGCGACGTCGGCCGCGACTTGACGGGTGCGGGCGGCCTGTCGGGCGGTGCGCTGGAAGCGGCCGTAGCGCTTGTGCCAGGCGTCCCAGCCGTAGGTGGCGATGAGGAGGAGGCCGACCGCGATGCCGATGCACGTCCACACGGTTTCGGAGGCGTTCATGCGGCTGCGCTCCGTCGTGCCGCCTTGCTGCGGGTGGCGACGGCGATGCCCTTGTCGGTGAACTGCCAGACGGCCAGGCGATGCCCGTGGGTGCTGTCAAGGGTGGACGGGACGACCTGCCCGGTGTGCTGGATGAGGCCGCCGGTCCGCATCGCGTTGATGGCGGCGCCGAGGAATCCGTGGCTGAGCGGCGGCAGCAGGTCGCGGAAGTCGTTGGCGGAGGCGGTGCCGTAGGCGCGGATGGTGGCGAAGATTGCCTGCTCGACGAGGAACTGGTCCCAGGACGACTGGTCGGCTATCTCTTCCAGCAGCAGGTCCTTCTCGGCTGCGGCGTGGCGTTCGGCGACGGTGAGGCGACGGGTCATGACGCGTTCTCCTCGCTGGCCTTGGCGATGCCCTCGCAGGCGGCCCGGTCGTCGGCTACCTGGGCGTCGTAGTCCCTGCTGCGTGCGGTGACCGCGTTGAGGAAGCTGCCGATGGACTGCTCTTCCGGTGTGGCGGGGGTCCGGTCCTCGAGCTGCTTCTCGGCGTCCCAGCAGCGGGTGCAGAGGAGGGACTGCTTCTCGCGGTCGCACCAGCGGCAGGCGACGGGCAGGAGGTGGCAGTTGTGGTCGGGTTCGTAGAGGAAGAGGGGCCGCTGCTGGTGGCAGTGGTCGCAGTAGGCTTCGAAGGGCTGCAGGGGCTTCGCGTCCATGGCGATGTCCTTCCGGATCTGCTCTGCTTGGGGTGGGCGGCCTCGATTCGGGCGAGGCCGCCCGAGTGCGTCTACTGCTGGGCGGCCGCCTTGAGGGCGATGCCGCGGGTCCGGATGTAGTCGCCGAGGCTGGTCGGCTGTCCGGTCTCCGGATGCATCAGTGGAGTGGCGAGCGCGCTGGCCGCTTCGACCTCGCGGTACAGGGCGAGGAGGCCGGCCGGTGTTGCCTCAAGCGAACCGGCGGCGTCGACCCACGCGGAGGTGTCGATCTCCTTGGCCCCCGCTCGCAGCCAGTCCAAGTACGGCTTGGCGATGTCGACGCCGCCGTCGGGCTGGTCGATCTCCAAGCCCCGGAAGGCAGGGCATCGGGACTTGATGAACCGGAGCTGGTTCTCCTTGTTCATCTCGGCGGCGACGCCGAACTCGTACTCGATGCCCTTGCGCTGCTCGGCCTGGATTCCCATGTCGACCGGGTCCTTTCGGCCGCGCTCCAGAGCCCACTTGCGTGACGCGCGCATCGTGCCGACGACGTGTCCGGGGTAGGTCATGAGCGCTTCGATCATGTCGTTCTGCAGATCGCCCGCTGGCTTCCATCCGGCGAAGGTGTTGCCGCCGAACTTGTCCTTGGCGAACTTCTCAACCTGATCGAGGGTGCCTTCGGACCCCTTCCAGAAGTGGGTGAGGGAATCGACCATCACGACCGGATAGCCGGCGTGCGTGGCGGCGGCCAGTGCCTTGATCAGATTGCGGGGGTTGTAGTTGTGCATCGGCAGCGTGTCGAACGGGGTCCTGATGTCGTCGAGGTAGAGGGAAGCCGCTCCGCGTTCGGTGTCGATGACTGCGAAACGTCGACCTTCCGCGAAGCCGGCGGCGATCTTCAGTCCGGTCCAGGTCTTGCCGGAGCCGGACGGGCCCTGGATGGACAGGCGGGCCTTGTGGCCGTCCTTCGTGGCGGGCCGGAACTCGTAGGGCCCGTCGTCGTACTCGTTGGTCTGCTGCTGCGGTGCCCGGCCGGTGCGGACGGGCGGGGGAAGTTCGGACACGGTGGCTCCTAGGCGTACTGGCGCTCGATGTAGGGCGGCAGCCCGATGACGGTGGAGGTCTCGCTGTAGGCGGGCCAGTGCCCGGTCTCGCGGCCGTAGAGGTACCGGCTGGCGGCAAGGTGGGTGTCGCGCTGGCCGGCGTACCGGGCGACCGGGTCGAGTTCGGCGACCTGGACGAGGTACGGGGGCTGCTTCTCCTGGAAGATGAACTTGAAGGCGCCGCCGTCGGGGATCAGGCCGAGCTCGACGGCGCCGCGCCGGTAAATGTGCTCCTGGATCGTGTAGCGGAGCTCGTGGACGGTCTTGCTGAGCTTGTCCGGGTGGACGGACTGGGTGGTCTTGTAGTCGGCGATGAGGTCGGGGCGGAGCCAGTCGAAGCGGCTGCGCCACCAGATCGGACCGTCCGGCCAGAAGATCGACTGTTCGGCGAGGCCGGACCCGGGGGTGAGGATCTCCGACGCCTCCGGGTCCGCGGCCAGGACTTCCGCCATGTCGCAGATCCGCTGGTAGTCGGCCTGCTTGAGCGGGACCCCGCCGGCTTCCCGTATGGCCTTCACCTTCGCCTTGGCGGCGTTGGTGTTCCACTTCTCCTCGTTGACCACCACCAGTTCTGGACCGTTGCCGAGCACCACGGTGTGGGCCGCGGTGCCGAACTCGAACTCGGGCTTGTGGGGCTGCGGGTTGTCGAGCTGCCACTTGAAGCGGGCGGGGCAGTCGGCGAGGGTCTTGGCGCCGGTCGAAGAGAGGCTGCCGCCGGGGACCGGGTCGGAGTGGTAGAGCTCGGCGGGGATGTCGTACAGGCCCGGCTCGATCTCGGCGGCGTCGGTCATTCGTCCACGTCCTGGGCTTCGTAGCAGCCCTCGCACATGTCGCCGTCGGGAGTCGGAACGAAGGGTCCGTTCTCGTCCTGGCAGCTGTCGTTGATGCAGCGTCGCGGGGCCATGTCGGTCCTCTCAGGGATGGGTCGGGCCAGCCCCCTGCGGGGGGAGGTGGGGGCTGGCCCGTGGCCGGAGCGCTACGGATGCGCTCCACGGCCGGTCTGGGCGGTTGGTGGCCGGGCTCGGAGGCCGGTATCATCCGCCGGCCCGGCGGTTCTTAGGCGGCTCCGGCCGTCGGCGGTGCGACGCGGAACTCCTCGACGTCGAAGAGGTCGCCGGCGGGGGCGAGCTTCTTCGCGGCCCGCCTGATCTTGCTCAGCACCGCGTCGTGACAGGGCCTGCACATCGCGGCCAGGCGCTTGGCCGGCAGCTGGGCCGCGGTCGCGAAGTCGCCCTCGTTGATCGGATCCCGCGGCATCGCGATCAGGACGATCAGTCCGACCTTGCTGACGTGATCCCCGTTTCGGACGTCGCAACGCTGTTGCTTGCGGGTGCGCTCAGGGTCGTGCTTCTTGCCGCAGGCGCCCAGGCATTCACAGCGGTCCTGAGCGTTCTTCATCACGGCGGTCCAGAGGGCGGCGCCGACGAGCGGCGGTCGGACGGTCATTTCAGGCCTCCTTCTCGGCCTCAGGGGCCAGCTGCATCGGCACGTAGGCCGCGGGATCGGTGGAGCCGTATCGGGCCCGGATTTCGCTGACGTCGATCGGGTGTGTCGGCTCCTCACCCGGCCAGATGTCCCGGGTACCGCAGTCGACGGAGAGGGAGGTGGCGTTGGCCAGCGCTGCTTTCAGCCGGCTGCCTTCCTCCCGTTCCACCCGCAGGTCTTCGAGGAGACCGGAGATTCGGATCCCCGCGGCGTCGAGCTGCAGCTGGAGTTCGGTCGCCTCGGTCGCGTACCTGATCGCGGCGACCGTCGCGGCATCCTTCTGCCGGTGGAGGGCCGCGACCTCGGAGGAGCTGAGACGCCGGTGCCGGCCGTGCTGGCGGGCTATGTCGAGCAGGCTCATCGCGGCACCGCCAGCAGCGGGTCCTTGCAGATGGGGTGATAGCAGGGCTCACCTGTGATCCGGTCATAGCCCTTGCAGCTCAGATGCCACTGCCACAGCCGGTCGATCACACGCTGCTCCGCAGGGTTCAGGCGGTTGTCGCGAGCGATCGCGGCCTCTGCCGTGAGGGGGCGGCCAGCGAAGAAGCAGAGGATTCCGTTCTCCGTGAAGTGGAAGTCGGAGATACATCCCGTCTTCTCGTTGACCGGAGCGCTCCACTCGCAGCGGGGGCATTCCGTCTGAAGCCCGAACGACGTCTCCCATACGGGAGTCAGGTAGTCGTTGCTCACTGGGGGGCTCCCGGCTGGTCGTCGTCGAGGGTGGGCTCGTCGGCCTTCAGCTCGGCGATCTCACGGTCCCGGTCGGCGAGCACCTCCTGGAGCCGGGCGACCTCTGCCTCGGCGGCTGCTGCCCGGTCGTACTGCCAGGCCAGTCGCAGGCTGATGTCAGCGGCCATCGGAGGCACCGCCCTCGGCGACACCCAGGTCCAGCCCCATACCGACCTCGCCAGCCTCGGGATGAGCGCTGTCGAACATGACCAGCGGCCGTCCGGTGAGGAGGGCCTGCATGAACGTCTCGCCGAAGTTGCTGTCCTTGTCGCTCATGTCGATGCGGATGGGCTCAGGCACTTCGGCCTCCGGTCTGGATGCGGCGCCCGAGGGCGATGAGCAGGAGTGAGGCGGCGGTCGCCGCGGCGAGCTTGAGGAGGAGGCGCGTCACAGGTGGCCGCCCGTCTTGCCTTCGAACTCGGCGTAGGTCTCGGTGAGACCGTCGTCGAGCGAGTCGGCGTAGTCCGGGTCGGCGAGGCCCAACGCGGCCAGCAGTAGGGCGCGGTCCTTCTCGTCCCGGGCGTGCCGGGCGATGCAGGAGGCGGCGTCACGACGCTCGACCTCGCGGAGGGCTTCCTCCTGCGGCGGCATCGCCATCAGTTCGAGCCGAGGGTCCAGCAGGTCGGAGCTCACGCCGCCACCTGCTTCTGCTGAAAGTGCCGGAACCGGTTGAAGCGGGTGTGCACGTCCTCGATCGCGTCGAGGTACTCGGCGATCGACCAGGGCTTGATGCCGGCGGCCCGGCGGGCGAACTCGGTCTCGACGTCGACCAGCGCGGCCGTCTCCTGATCCGCAAGCTGGGGCAGCAGGGCGGTCACGACGCCATCGCCTTCGGGGCGGCCTTCGCGGCGTCGTACTGGCCGATGCCCCAGCGGATCGCGTGGCAGGCCCACAGGAACGACCAGTCCCAGTCGGCGAACGTGAACTCCCACGTGTCCCTGAACCGGAAGCCCTTGAACTCGAACCCGTCCAGCAGGCCTCGGGCCTCGGTCTCGTCGCTCAGGTCGTAGTCGAGCAGGTTCGCCCGGAGAGCCTTGCCCAGGCCGGCAGGTACGCCGTTGTAGCGGACGGCGCCCACAAACAATTCCTGAACTGTCTGCCTGAACGCGTCCTCCGAGTACTCCTTGACGGAGTCCCGGCCGCCGTCGAGCTTCTGACCCCAGTAGTGCGGGTCGATCCCGCCCTTGTCGCGGAAGAGCTCGAACATGTCGACGTCGCGGGTGAAGGTGTAGCTATCCCGGCTGTAGTCCCCGCGGATGTGCAGGACTCCGGGCCAGGTGACCAGGTCGAACCAGTAGCTGTTGTGCTGGGGCTGGCGGAACCGAAGGTGTCGGTACAGGCCGTCCTCGTGCAGCACGGTCATCCGGTGGTTCGCTGTGTCCTCGGCGAACCGGGCGGCGATCTCGGGGTACTCGCTCACGACTGGCCTCCGGCTCGCAGGTACGGGTAGGTGGTGGCGCCGGTGAACGGGCAGGTGCTGTCGGCGTCGAGGTCAAGGAACTGGTGCCGCTGCTCCAGCAGCTCGCCGGCCTTCGTCGCGGTGATCGCGTCAACGTGGGTGAGGACGATGTAGCTGGCGTAGCCCTTGAGGCAGACGGCAGGCTTTCCGCTACTGGTCAGGAACGCGGCGGTGCGCGTCTGGGTGATCAGGGAGCGGTGACCACGAGCACCGGGGTAAGCGACGACCCAGGTACCGATCGGGTGGGCCAGGTTCCAGGTGTCGATGACGACCTTGGGCGTCGGCACGTCCAGGCGGGCGATCGGATTCAGCGCCGCCACGGACTGCGAGCCGGTGTCGACGGGGAGGAGATCAGCCACGGGACTCACCGCCGTCCGCGAGACGCATGAGCTCGTCAGCGACTCGGATGATCCCGACGTTCTCGGAGACCTGGGCCCCGGCGCGGGCACCGGAAGCCTTCTCGAACTGGCGGAGCTCCAGGGCGATGACGGAAGCCTCGGCCAGCACCTGCCGGCGGTAGGCGGCAACAGCGTCCCGGAACTGGTTCGGCTCGACGAGCGCCGTGCCAGTAGCCAGGCGGAAGGCCATCACCTCGAGCAGAGCCTCAGCCGTCAGGGAGTCGGTGGGGTTGGTGGGAGCCGGATCACCGGCGATGATGTTCGACATCGGTCCTCTTCTCCTTGCATGTAGGCGTGCAGGTGAGGGGTGGATCGGGAGGCCCTGGCCGGCGGTGTGTGGTAGCCCGGCGGTCGGGGCCGCATAGCCGCTAAGCGGCGGACGCGACGGCCTTCGTCTCGCGGACGGGGCGCACGTCGTACATGGCGGAGATCTCGCGGATATGCGCCAGCTTGAGCGAGATCTTGGCGGCGCCCCGGTTGTGCGGCCATTCGTAGGTCTGGCACTTCTTGCGGATGACGCTGGCCTTGAACGGCAGCAGCCCCAGTTCCTCGATCTTTTCCGGCGTGTAGTGCCGGAGCTCGGCCTCGGTCGAGGCGACCGGGAGAGCCTCCTTCGTCGTCCTGCGGTTCACTGCTTCTCCTCGTGGGTTATGGCTTCCGGTGCCACGTTGAGGGCGCCGGCGACCTTCAGGACGGGCTCTCCCGCCTGGTGGATCAGGCCCCTCTCCAGGCGGGAGAGGTAGCCCCGGTTCAGCCCGGTCATGTCCTGGAGGGCGCGCAGGCTCAATTTTCGAGCCTTGCGGATGGCCTTGATTGCCTGTCCGTTCGGTCTCACGCTTAGAATTCAAGCGGACTCTGCTGGACTCTGCAAGCCCTCTGCTGGAATCTCACGCTCTAATTTCGAGCATGACATCGCGTGCCAGGGTTCCCGATGGGGGCGCGTTGGCATATGCGGGGCGCGCAGTGCAACCCGAAGTGCTTGAATCAGCCACTAACTCGCAGGTCAAGGCTCGGAATGCAGGCTTCTTGGTTGCATGCTTCTGAGGCATGATGTGGGCATGGACATGGACTGGGATCAGCTCGGAGCGGCACTGAAGGCCGACCGGCTCCACGAAGGCGTGAGCCAGGAAGACCTCGCCGAAGCCCTCGGCGTTGGCCGATCCACGATCCAAATGATCGAACGCGGGCACGTGTACCAGCGGCCCACGCCGACAGTCCGTGCGTTCGCGCGCCGGCTCGGCTGGACCGAAGACTCGGTAGACCGTGTCCTTGCCGGAGGGCAGCGCCGCAAGCGTGCCGCCGATACGGAGCCGGCGCAGGCATCCCAGGAGCTGGCCGCGCCGAGCAGTCGCCTCCCTCTCGTCATCGTCGATGAACTTGAGGAGGACGGGCCGCTCGTCGATGCCACCGTCATCCCGCTCGGCGGCGACGCGCGCATGGTCATCATCGTGAAGGGCAACCCGGACGCCTCTCCCGAAGAGATGCGCCGCAACGTCGAAGCCTGGCGCAAGGCGAAGCGGCACCTGCAATCTCTGGACGAGGACGGGCGTAGCGGCTTGCCGCCCATCGCGAACCACGGCTAGCAGAAACTCACTTCAGTTACTCCCCGCTCTCCACACGTGACCCAAATGTGTGGTTGCATGAACGAACGCTGGCGATGGGCCCACCAATCGGTCGAGTGAGGTGCCGATGTGTGTTCAAATCGCCATGGTCGACGACCTGCCGAACGATGGGCTTGTGCTCGCTGAGCGAGTGCCCGCTGGCTACGAGGTGTCTGTCGACGTGTCTCTCTTTGCCGAGGACGGCTCGCTCACTGATCCAGGCATTCGGTTCGTGGCCCTGGCGCTTGCCAGCCTGCGTGACCAGCTGCAGTCCATAGTTGGCGAGCCGCCGATGGCACCACTCAGATCAGTTGCTGGATGACGATCGTGACAAGCGGGGGTGCGCAGTGGCCTACGCCGAGAAGGTCTTCAAGGTCCGCGGTGGCAAGCAGACGAAGCAGTTCACCTGGAGAGCCCGGTACAAGAAGCCGGACGGAACGTGGGGGAGTGAGCCTGGCTTCCCCAGCAAGGCGACAGCCGAGGCCTGGGGTGAGGAGCAGGAGGCCGCAATCCGAGCCGGCCGCTGGCTCGACCCGGAGCTAGCCCGCAAGCACTTCGGGGCCTGGGCCCGGGAGTGGATGAAGGCGAAGGGCGGGCGCCGCGGCAAGACGGTCGACGGGTGGTGGGACCTTCTGGAGAACGTGATCCTTCCCAAGTGGGAGCACGTGCCTCTCATGCAGGTCAACTGGTTCGATGCTGATGCCTGGGCTGGTCAGATCCCAGCGTCGGATGCCCGGGTCGACCATGCGCTGTCGCTGATGTCCTCGATCCTGACGGGCGCTGTCGACGCGAAGCACCTTGCCACCAACCCCCTGTTCGGGCGGCGCCGTACAGGGAAGGGGAGCAGCGAGGCGGTGAAGCGCAAGCGGAAGACGAAGCACGAGGAGATGTGGGCGCCGCCGGAGGTCGTGATCCGGCTCGCCCAGCGCCTTGGCCCGGCGAAGGGGCTGCACGTCCTTGCCACCGCCTTCACGGGGCTGCGCTTTGGCGAGGGGCTTGGGCTGCATCGTGACGACGTCCTGGCGGTCAGGAAGCAGTCTCACCGCGGGGCGGTCTTCACCTGTCCCGTACTTCGGGTGCACCAGGAGTACGCCGAGTACACGAAGCGAGACGAGAACGGAAAGAAGCTCGGGCTCGTGAAGGTGCTGGAGCCGCTGAAGAACGAGAGCTCAACGCGGGACATTGACGTGCCCCCGTTCCTTGCCCGCTTGCTCCAGCACCATCTCGACGACTGGCCGCACGAGTTCATCTTCTGCCAGCCGAACGGCGGCCCGTGGTGGACGGGCAACTGGGCGCGCCAGCTGAGGCCGGCGGCCGACGGGCGACCAGAGCGCGCCAAGCGGCAGGGCGCGTCCTTCCGGGCGGCGTGGGAACCGATCATGCCGGGCCTGGATTTGAGGGCCTTGCGTCACACTCATGACACCTATCAGGATGAGATCGGCGTCCGGCCCGCTCTGGCGCACGAGCAGGCAGGACATCGGAGGCAGGGAATCAAGGGCGTCTACCAGCACCCGACGCCGGCGATGCGGCAGGAGCGCTTGGACGGCCTCGAGGGCATCTACTGGGATGCGATGGCGAGGCTGGGCCTGAAGACTCTGTGGAACCGAGTTGATCTCCTAAAGATCTCCCAAGAGGTCGAGGAAGATCAGGCAGAGGCGGCCTAACCGCAGGTCAAATGGGCAGCTGAACTCGTGTGCCGCCGGTCTCC
>NZ_JBSGZP010000153.1:0-12671 GCF_053611065.1 Streptomyces sp. NPDC054840 | reverse complement strand
CGGCGAGGCCGAGGCCGACGACGGCGTCTCCGACACGGTGGCCGTCACCGTCACCACCACCGGCGGTGTACTCTTTCCCCCCCCGAAGCCCAGAACATAACGAAATCTGGGATTCGCGAAGTCTGTATGCCCATATCGGCATACAGGTTCCGCGCTACGTGCTGATGGGGGATTTCTGATGATCGACGTGATCGTTGTCGGCGGCGGACCGACCGGTCTCATGCCGGCGTGCGAGTTGAGGTTGCACGGGGTGCACGTGCTCGTGCTGGAGAAGGAGACGTGGCATGGGTCGGCGACGACCAGGATCTGTTCGACCGCTTGCCCATCTGGTTCGGCGGGGCCGACGGCTAAGGGGTCGCCGACGCCGCGCGGGAGACGATCAGGAAGCCGGCGCGCGCGGAATCCGCGGGACGCCTTCCGGCAGGTCCTGAGGGACCGTGGCCGCCCCCTCGGCGCGTACGGCATCCACCACGGCCTGGTGCAGCAGGCGGCTGAACTCCTCCGACTCGCAGCGCACCGGACTGCCGGTCACGGTGAACCAGTCCGAGCCACCGGTGTACTGCACCGCCACCTGGGCTTCCGGGCTCGACCAGGTGGTGTGCACGGTCAGGTCCCCGCTGAGGACACCCGCCTCGTCGGTGCGTACTCCGCCTCGTCCGGCGAAGACTCCAGTCGTCGTCCACGAAGCCCAGGTCATGGCGCATCGCCCCTCACCGCGGAGTGCCTTTGATGCTTCCACGCTACGGCGCGACCGAGATTCTCGCGTCCTCGGCGGTGCGGGACAGCCCTTGGGCGGGACCGGGGCGGGGATCAGTGGCCGGCGGCGGCCTTGACCAAGGCGACCGCGGTGCCGACGGCCGCGTCCAGGGTGCCGGCCAGCAGGGCCAGGACCGTGCCGCTCCCCATGCGGATGCCGCCGTACCAGCCCCAGGTGAACAGCCCGGCGACGCTCACGCCGGCCGAGACGAGCAGGGCGGTGTCCACCTCCATCAGACCGAGCGCCGCCGCGCCGATCAGGACCAGCGGTCCCGCGGCGGACAGCAGCAGGGGACTGCTGACGGACAGCATGCGGCGCAGCTCGTGGCCGGTCGCCAGCCGGCCGTGGACGACGCGGTGGGCCTGCTGGTCCGCGACCAGCGCGGCCAGCCAGAGGCCCACCGCGGCGGTCAGGACGGTCGCGGCGGCTCCCGTGGCGCCGAGGTGGTCGGACCCCGCGAGCCCGATCACCACCGAGATCATGACGATGGTGGCGTACAGGCGCTCCTTCAGCCGCGCGGCGGCGAACCGCGGATCGCGATCGAAGGCCTGCTCGTCGTCCGCTCCGGGAGCGGCGCCGCCGGGGGACCCGGCCGGGGGCGTCTCGTCAGGGGCCATGGCGCCTACCGTAGGGCCGGCCGGCGGCCCTGCCCCGCAGGCGGGCGGGCAGCGCGCCGTCCGGGCGACACGGCGGTCAGGGGCCGCGCCACCGGGCCATTTCTTTCCGCGGCGGGCTCGCCGGACGCGCCGGCCAGGTCCGCGCGGCCGGCTCGGCGCAGGGCGGCGGGCGTGGTGCCGTACCAGCGCTGTATCGCCCGGCGCAGGGCGCGCGCGTCGGCGTAGCCGCTGCGGGCGGCGATCGCGTCGATGCTGAGGTCGGTGCCGTGGAGCAGCCGTGTGATGCGGTCCCGGCGCACGGCCTCGACCTCGCCGCTCCACGTGGTGTCGTGTTCGTCGAGGCGGCGCTGCAGGGTCCGCGTACTGACGGCCATGCGCCGTGCCACCGCGGGCAGGGTGGGAACGGTCTCGTCGTGGACGGAGGCCAGCGCGGTGCGGAAGAGGTCCAGCCAGTTGTGCAGCGGGATCGCGGTGGCGAGGGTCTGATCGGCGTGTCTTCGCAGCACGTTCGACAGCCCGGGCTGCGCTTGCGGTGTCGGTACGGCCAGGTCGGAGGCGAGGAAAGTGAGGGAACTGCTCGGGGCCTCGAACTCGATGTCGGCGGTGCCGTACAGCTCGGTCAAGGCGTCGTGCCGGCGGGGTGCCCTGGCGGCCAGCGTGACACGGAGGGGGACGAGACGGCGCTGTGCGGCGGCGCTGAGCCGCCGTTGGTACAGGCCGAGCGCGAACGCGCGGATCGCGCAGGCCGGCTCGTAGCTCCGATCCGCCTCGTTGACGTGGTTGATGACGATCCGCTCGCCGTCCTCCGTGATCCGCAAGGTGTCCGTGCCGGGGTCGGCCACCACCGCGAGGTAGGCGGCGGCGTCCCGGATCCCTTCGAGCGGCGTGGGCGCCGAGGTGATCAGGTAATCCCAGACGCCGAGGGTGCCGATGCCCGACTGCTCGGCCAGCAGCAGCGACAACTCGGTCCAGGGAACGTGGACGGTCGTCAGTTCCGCGATGCGGATGCCCGTGGCCGCGGGCGTCCGGCACAGGTCGTCGTCGAGATGCTCGGGCGCCAGGCCCGGCAGGTGCGCGTACCCGTGCGCGGGTACGCCGGACAGGCGCGCCGCGGTGACGCTCAGCCGGGTGATGGCCGAGGAGGTGGTGCCCTGGTGTGCTTGCGTGATCACGGGGGCTGAGCATAGACCAGCAGGAATTACCAGATCATCCGGCCTGCATGGCGTCGGATGTCCCCAACGTGGCGGGTCGGGTCCCCCCTTGGCGCGGACGGTCCCCTGGCTGGCGTGAGCTGCCCTGGGCCCGGCGGTTTGCGCGGCCGTAGCGTGGTGATCGTTCTCGCGGCGTGCGGACGGCCGGACCGCCGGTCGCTGCGCCGCACCGGAGAGCCGCTGTCCGAAGGCGACTTCCCTGCGGGGAACCTGCCGCTGATCCGTTGCACGAGGAGTGTCCGTGGAGTTGACCCGAGACGATTTCGCGCTCGCCGCTTCGGTGCCGGCTTCGGCGTGATGCCGGTCGGTCCCCGGTGAACGCACTGTCCTGGACGGGGGTCTGGGCAGTGCGGGGTACCGAGGCCCGGCCGGGCACGGCCGCGCCACACCGGGTTCGTCCGGTGGACGCACGGACCCTTACGGGGCCGGGTCAGTGCGGAATGCTGTCGATCAGCTCCCGGGCACCCTGGCGGAGGAGGGCGACGGCGACGGACGTGCCGAGGGCGGCCGGGTCGAGGCGGCCCGCCCACGCGTGCGCGTTCAGAGCCTCCTTGCCGTCGGGTGAGAACACACAGGCGCGGAGGGAGAGATCCCCTCCGCGTTCCGCCCGCGCGTACCCCGCGATCGGGCTGTTGCAGTGGCCCTGCAGGACGTGAAGGAGCGTCCGCTCGGCTACCGTCTCGCGGTGCGTGTCCGAGTGGCCGAGGGCGCTGACGGTGTCGATGAGTCCGGTGTCGTCCTCCCGGCACTGGAGCGCGAGGACGCCGGCGCCGATCGGCGGCATGAGGGTGTCCACCGCGATGATCTCCGTGATGGCGTCCGCGCGGCCGATGCGGTGGAGGCCGGCGACCGCGAGCAGGAGCGCGTCCGCCTCACCGGCGGCGAGCTTGTCCAGGCGCCGGTTGGCGTTCCCGCGCATCGGTACGCACTCCACGTGCGGGTACGCGGCGGCGAGCTGGGCGATACGGCGCACGGAGGAGGTCCCGACGCGGGTACCTGGCGGGAGGCTGTCGAGGGTGAGCCCCTCCGGGTGGATCAGGGCGTCGCGGATGTCGTCGCGTTCCAGGAACGCCGCGAAGACGGTTCCCGCAGGCAGCGGACGGTCGGCCGGGACGTCCTTGACGCAGTGCACGGCGAGGTCGGCCTCACCGGCGAGGATCGCGGCGTCGACCTCCTTGGTGAACGCGCCCTTGCCCTCCACCTGCGAGAGGTCTCCCAGCCACTTGTCGCCGGTGGTCCGCACCGGCAGGACGGTCGTCCTGATGCCCGGGTGGAGCGCGGCGAGCTCGGCGCGGACGCGTTCCACCTGGGCCAGGGCCATCGGCGAATCGCGGGAGACGATACGGATCGGATCAGCGGGCATGCGGGCACGATACGCCCTCGGTCCGTGCCGGCGGGCACCAGGCGCCGCAGGACGATCGCCTTGTGCCGAACGGAAGTTGACTGCGTCGGGAGCATGTTCGAGGGACCCGGCGTGCCATGGCGGCGGCGACGTGAGGGGCCGCGGGCTCGGCGCGCTGCCGCATGGCCGGGGTGGCTCCCGCATGCCCTGCGGGCCGAGCGTGCCTACGGTGGAGGGGTGAGCCATCGACTCGCCGGTGTCGCCCTGGTCGGCGCTCTGTGCGCGTCCTCGCTCTCCTGCACGGCGGTGATGCCCGAGTCGCACCTCCAGCTCGCTCCGAGACCCGAGGTGCACAGACTGTCCGCGCACGTCACCGCCGTGACCCGGGAGCAACTGGGCGCCACCCTCCGCGACGGGTGTCCGGTGCCCCCGGAACGGCTGCGGCTCGTGCGGATGAACCACTGGGGCTTCGACGGCAAGGTGCACCGGGGCGAGCTCGTGGTCCACGAGGACGCGGTCGCCCCCGTGCTCAAGGTCTTCGGCAAGGCGTTCGCCGCCCGTTTTCCGATCCGCCGCATGCGCGTGATGACCGCCTACGGTGGCAGCGACCTCGCGGCGATGGCCGATGACAACACCTCCGCCTTCAACTGCCGACGGGTCACCGGGGACCCGGGACGGCTGTCGCGGCACTCCTACGGCGACGCCATCGACATCAACCCGGTCGAGAACCCGTACGTCGACGTCCAGGGCACGAGCCATCCGCCCAACGGCCGCCCGCATCTGGACCGCGGCCGGACCCGCCCCGGGATGATCATCCCGGACGACGTCCTCACCCGGGCCTTCCGAGAGGTCGGCTGGTACTGGGGCGGCCGCTGGCGCCCGCCGGATTACCAGCACTTCTCCGCGGACGGCGGTTGAGGGGCCCGCGCGGCGTACGGGTGGCAGGTGCGGCCCCGCACCGGGTGCGAGGTACGGACGGCCGCCGACGCAACGGCTCAGCGTCCGGCGCGGAAGGTCACCGGCAGGCTCTCGGGGCCGCGCAGGCCACCGGGGCGCCAGGGGATCTCCTCCGGAGGTACGGCGAGGGCGAGCCCGGGGAGCCGGCGCAGTGCGGTGCCGATGGCGATCTGGCCCTCCAGCCGGGCCAGCGGCGCACCCAGGCAGTAGTGGATGCCGTGCCCGAAGGCGAGGTGGGCGTTGTCCTGGCGGGTGATGTCCAGGCGGTCGGGGTCGGGGAACCGGGCCGGGTCGCGGTCGGCGAGGGCAGAGCCGATCAGAACGGTGGCTCCGCGCGGGATGGCCACTCCCGCGAGTTCGACGTCCTCACGGGCGAACCGGGCGATGCCGGGGCTGACCGGGCCGTCGTAGCGCAGGAACTCCTCGATCGCGTTCGGCAGCAGTGCGGGCTCGGCGCGCAGCCGGTCGAGCTGGTCGGGATGGGCGAGCAGCATGGCGATGCCGCCGCCGATCAGATTGACGGTGGTGATGTAGCCGGCGGCGAGCAACAGGAACACCATGGCGACCAGTTCGTCCTCGGTCAGCCGCTGTTCCCTGTCCCGCGCCGTGACGAGCGCGCTGAGCAGGTCCTCGCCCGGGCGGGCCCGCTTGGCATGGATGAGGTCGGTCACGTAGGCGCGCATGTGCTTCCACGCCTCGTCGACCACGGCGGGGTCCGGCGGCTCCGCACCGCGCCTGATCATGCGGTCGGTCCAGTGCTGGAAGTCGCGGCGTTCGTCCACCGGCACCCCGAGCAGTTCGCTGATCACCGTGACCGGGAGCGGCAGGGCGAGGGCCGCCACGAGGTCCGCCCGGCCGGCCGGGAGCACCGCGTCCAGCAGCCGGTCGGTGAGGTCCTGGATCCGCGGCCGCATCTCGGCCACGCGGCGGGCGGTGAAGGCCTGGGAGACCAGGCGGCGCAGGCGCGTGTGGTCGGGCGGGTCGCTGCGGAGCATATTGCTGAGCATCGACTCCCGTTCCGTCACGGGCAATTGGCTCAGCATTCGGGCGTCGGAGGCGTCGCGTACGTCGCTGCTGAGGCGGGAATCGGACAGCGCCGCCAAGCCGTCCTCGTAGCGGGTGACGAGCCAGGCGTCCAGGCCGCCCGCGACGACGACGCGGCGCACCGGGCCGTCCTCGCGCAGTTGCCGATAGAGCGGGAAGGGGTTGGTGACGAAGGCCGCATCGGCGTAGGGCAGAAGGGTTGGCTGCTCATTCATGAAGCCTCCCGAAGCATGTCGTCCGTGCTCTGGGAGTGAGGGTATATGTCGTACCCTTCCGATACGTTCCTTTTCGGCCATGCCCGGGCGGCAGGTCAGCGGAGCGACTCCTTCGGTGGCCGCTCGCGCAGGGCCCCATAGGCGAGGAAATAGGCCGGCAGCCGGTTCAGCCATCGGGATCCGGTGACGAGCTCGGTCAGCCGTTTCGCCCGCCCGGGGTCGCCGAACGCGGCAGTGCCGGACAGAATCGGCTCGATGACCTGGGCGTGGGCGAGGCGTTGCAGGCCCTGGGTGGCCACGGTGGTGGGCAGGCGACGCCGCTGGACACGGCGTACGTCCCGCAGCCCCACGGTGCCCTCGCGCAACGGACCCGCGAGGTAGCGGGCCGCCGCCACCGCGTCCTGCACGGCGAGGTTGATGCCGATGCCGAAGACAGGCGACATGGCGTGGGCGGCGTCACCGATGCACAACAACCCCGGGCGGTGCCAGCGGCGCAACCGCTCGAGCCGCACGTCGAGCAGCTTGACCTCGTCCCAGGAGGTGACGGCGTGGGCCCGGCCGGTCAGCCAGGGGACGGCCCCCGTGAACCGGGTCATGAAGGTCTCCAGGCCCTCGGCGCGGCGCCCGGCATCGGTTCCCTTGGGGATGAGCGCGGCACACTGCCAGTAGTCACCGCGGTCGATGAGCGCGGTGAAGAACCGGTCGCCGACGCCGCCCAGGAGCCCGCTGGGGTCCTCCTCGTGCCGCGGCAGCCGGAACCACCAGGCGTCCATCGGGCACGCGAAGGCCTCCAGCCCCAGCTCGGGCAGGGCCCTGGCCAAAGAGCCGCGGCCGTCGCAGGCAACCGTCAGGGATGCCCGCAGCTCGCCGGTGCCCCCGTCCGCGGTCCGGTACCGCACACCCGTGATCCGTCCGCGCTCGGTCAGGAAGGACGTCGCCTCGGTGCTCGTGCGCAGCCGGAAGGAAGGCTCCCGGGCCGCTTCGTCCGCCAGCAGGTCGAGCAGGTCCCACTGCGGCACCATCGCGATGTAGTTGTACCTGCCGGGCAGCGCCCCGATGTTCCCGACCGTGACCAGGGACCGGTCCGGCCCGATGGGCAGCTGCACGGAGGTGACGCGTCGCTGCGGCAGCCGGGCGAAGCGCTCCGCCAGGCCGATGTCGTCCAGCAGCGACAGGGTGGACGGGTGCACGGTGTCGCCGCGGAAGTCGCGCAGGAAGTCGCCGTGCTTCTCCAGTACGGTCACCTCCACCCCGGCCCGGGCCAGCAGCAGGGCCAGCACCATTCCGGCGGGCCCGCCTCCCACCACGCAGCAGGTGGTTCGTTCCTCCGTCACCACGGCAACGTCTCCTTCTCGCGCGCACGGCAGGTCTCCGCAGGACGTCCCCACACGGGCAGGCCCCCGGGAGGACGTCCTACCCCACTCTCCGCGCCCGACACGGCAACTTCGGTGATCACGACGATTTCTGGTGCGTCCCACCGGCATGAAGGGGGCGGAACCGGGTACCCGCCGGTTTTCGGTAGGAATCGGCCATGTGGCCCGGGCACCCGCCACGCGCCGTGCACCGTTCCGGATCGGAGAGAAAAATGATCATTCTCGGCGTCATTCTCCTGGTAATCGGTTTCCTCCTGGGGATATCGATCCTCTGGACGATCGGCCTGATCCTGGTCGTCGTCGGGGTCATCCTCTGGATCCTGGGATCCGTGGGCCACGCCGTGGGCGGCCGCAAGCACTACTACTGACAGCGGGTGACCGCTCGGTCCCCCGCGCCCGAAGGGCGCCTGGACCGGTCCGGGGCGGAGGCGGCTGACTCGGGCGGCTGCCTCCGCGGGGCCACGCCGCCCCTCCCGGGTCCGGTGACAATCATGCGGCGCGCGTTCGGCCCCGCAAGCGCCGCCGACCCGGGCGGGCCCTGGCTCCTGCCCGCCGGCCGGCGGATCGCCGCTCCCTGGGCCCGTCTCCCGTCGTCGGCATGCCGGTGGTGGACGCTGTCCTGTCATGCAGGGTGACGGACGGGTCGGGGTGCGCGCTACAACAGATCGGTCCGAGAGGCATGACGGCGCCGATCAAGGGGAGGGGTCAGGTATGACCAGAAAAATACCGGAAAGCAACCCGGACCCCGATCCCCGTGTCGTCTCAGGACTGGAACCGGGCGGTGGCGTGCCGCCGGGGGAGACGCCGCCTGGCGAGTCCAGTACCGGCACCGGCGCCGGGCCGTACCGGCCGCTCAAGAAAGGGTGGGCCGTGGGCCCGCTCGCCATCATCGTCGTACTGGCGGTGATCTTCGCCCTCTTCTTCCTCGTCTACGCCGTCGTGCTGGACCTGTGACCCGGGGAGACCCCCATGAGCAGTACCGAGTCGCACGGCGACGAGGTCTACCAACCACACGAAGGGGACGACCCGGCCCAGGCGGCGCCCGACATGGACAACGCGCTGGACGAGCCCACCCTCGACGAGACACTCGACACCGGTTACTCGCCGCCCGAGCGGCCCTACGCGGTCAACGATCCCGCCACCACCGCCGAGGGACGGCACACGGGCGAGACCCTCGACGAGCGCCTCGCCCGCGAGGTGCCCGAGCCCGACGGCGACGGGGCGACGTGGAACGAGTTCGCCGACGAGAGCGCCGACGCCCCGCGGTCCGGTCCCGTACGGGCCGGACGGCTGGTGTCCGTGGACGAGACCGGTCCCGTGCGCCACATCTCCGTCGTCGCCCACGAGGTGGGCGTCAACGGTGGGGCGGCCTCGGCGGAGGAGGCGGCCATGCACATCGTGGAGGAGCCCGGCGAGAGCGGGGATTCCGACGACGCCGGTGCCGGATGACGCCCCAGCCCCGGTAGGGACCGTACGGCGCGAGTTCCGCGCCGCACGCGGCTGTCTCACGCCCCGGCGTGCCCCACGGCCGCGCTCGACTGGCGGGGACCTCCGTCCCCGGCATCGTCGACACCGCTCACGGGATCGGGCGCCGGCATTGGCCCCGGAAGCGGGCCCGGCCGGGGATGCGGATCAGGCCGCGGGGCGGGCGGCGGGAGGGGATCGGGTTCAGGCCGCGGCGGTTCGGGAGGCTCGGGATCGGGTCCGCCCGGTGCCGGTACGGGCCCGGGCAGTGGGCCCGGCTGCGGACTCGGCCCAGGGCCGGGAGGCGGCGTGGGACTCGGCGGAACGGGATCGTTCGGAGGGGTGCCTGTGGTGGTGACCATGCCGCTCGCCTTTCAGGAGTCCTTGCCGCGACCGCTCAGGGCGTCGCGTAGACGATCGACGAGGCCGACCCCCGGTGCGAGGAGTTTGTTGGCCGGAGGCTCGTTCGGGACGGACGGGTGCGGGCGGGTCGGAGCGGTCCTCTTGGCGCTGCGCACCTTCTCGCCGAGCTCAGCGAGCGCTTCCGGTGAGCAGGCACTGCGCAGGCGGGGGAAGAGGACGCCCTCCTCCTCGGCGATGTGCCCGCGGATCTCGGTGATCAGCTTGTCGACGAGCCCGTCGAACCGCGGGTCGTCGGCGTCGCACCCCTCAAGGTCCTTCATGATCCGCTCGGCCGCCGCGTGGTCGTCGAGCTCCTTGTCCACGATGAAGTCGCCGTCGGGCAGGTACGTGCGCGCGGCCGGGTAGAGGTACGTCTCCTCTGCGACGGAGTGGCGCACCAGTTCGATGGTCAGCTTGTCCGCGACGCGCTTCCTTCGGGGGTCCCCGGAGGGCAGTTCCTGGATCTCCTTGAAGTAGTCCTCCACCTCGTGGTGGTCGGTGGTCAGCTCTGCGATGACGTCGCCGCCGTGTCCCATGTGTCCTCCTGTATCGGTCGGGTGTCCTCACCGAGGCTCTGGCGTCGCGCCTACCCCGCCGCCGGGGCCGCATTCCAGCTGACCGAACGCCCGTGCAAGGGACGGGTGACGAGCGACGAGCACGGCGGCGGAAGGGCGGAAGCTTCAGGCGAGCGAGCGCGAGCCGTCCCGGCCGTCCCGGGGACCTCCAGGAGCGCCATGGCCGGGCCCCGAGGCGACGGGGCGGCGCCGACGTACCGTCGGCGAGCCGGGTGTGGTCGCCCGCCGGGACGTGTGCGCGCGGCAGGGGGTTCGGAGCCGGCCCTCGAAGGGCGCGCGGGGCGCCGTGACGGCGGTGGTCGACGCACGGACCGGTGGGGACAGCACGGCGCGCGGTGCCAGCAGCGGATACAGCGGCGCGGGGAGCATCGCGCAGGCGGGCACGGGCTTCGGGCGCGCAGGTCTCGCCGTACTCGTTCAGGCCCCGGCCGTCGCCTGCGTCGCGTTCGTGTTGCCCGCGTTCATCAGCCCTGGGCCGCCGAGGCGCAGGCAATGCACTCCGCGTCGATCTGATCGGCGAGCTGGGTGAGAGCCTCCGTCAGGGCCAGGACCGTTTCGGCGTCGGCTGCCGAGGAGTCCAGCTCCGCCGCGCTCTCCCAGTCGGAGGCCAGCCCCCGCAGCAGGGCCGTCACCTGTTCGGCCGGGATGAGGAGCCCGCCTTCCTCCGTGGGGATCAGCGGTAGGGCGAACGAGTGCATGACACCACTTCTCCTCTCGGGAGCGCGGAAACCCACTCAGGTGCCACGCTTCGTGGAACGGTTACCCGGTCACGGCGGATCCAACCGATCGATCACAAGCGTAAGCCGCACCGGGGTCGTATGCGGTTTCTCCTCACTGCGCATCATGTCGATACGCGGCCGCGGCCGTGGGTACCCGCCAGTGGGACCGTACGTGCCCGTACCCGTGTCCCGCACCTCCAGCGATTCCCATATCCGCATCCGCAACGGCGTAGGAGCGTTTCTCATGACCGCATTCGGATACTTCCTGGCCTCCGAAGAGTTCACCCCGACGCAGCTTCTGGAGCAGGCCCGCCGGGCCGCCGACGCGGGCTTCACCCGCCTCGCGATCTCCGACCACTTCCACCCCTGGAACGACGCCCAAGGAAACAGTCCCTTCGTCTGGTCCATGATCGGCGCGCTGTCACAGGCGGTGAACCTGCCGGTCACCACCCTGGTCACCTGCCCGACGGTGCGCCTGCACCCCGCCGTGACCGCACAGGCGGCAGCCACGTCGAGCGTTCTCCTCGACGGCCGCTTCACCCTTGGCGTCGGAACGGGCGAGGCCCTCAACGAGCACATCCACGGCGACCGCTGGCCGAGGTTCGCAGAACGGGCCGAGATGCTGGAAGAGGCCATCGAGGTGATGCGGGAGCTCTTCACGGGCGACCTCGTCAGTCACAAGGGCGCGCACTACACGGTCGAGAACGCCCGGCTCTACACCGTCCCGGACACCCCGCCCCCCGTCTACGTGTCCGGGTTCGGCCCCAAGGCCGCCGACCTGGCAGGGAGGGTCGGGGACGGGCTCGTGGTCATGAGCCCGGACCATGAGGTGATCGAGGCCTTCCGGGAGGCCGGGGGAGCGGGGAAGCCCGTGGTCGGCGGAGTCAAGGTCTGCTGGGGTGAGGACCGCGACAAGGCCGTCGACACGGTGCACCGGCTGTGGCCGTCCGAGCACCTGCCCGGCGAGCTCTGCCAGATCCTGTCGACACCCGCTCACTTCGAACAGGCCTGTGAACTGGTCACACGTCAGCGGATCGCTGAGAACGTGACCTGTGGCGACGACGTCGAAGAGCACATCGCCGCCGTCCGCGCCTATGTGGACGCGGGCTGCGAAGAGGTCTACGTCGGGCAGATCGGACCGGACAACGAGGCCTTCTTCGAGAACTACCGGCAGAAGGTCCTCCCTGCCCTCTCCTGAGGGCTCAGCCCAGGCCTTTCGGGTCGTCCCGTAAACGGCCCCTCGCAAGAGGCGACGTGCGATGCGGCGCCGGGAGTCGTTCCTCCCACGGTAGCCACGGTAGGTCTCCCCGTCCGGCAACCATCACGCCGAGCCCTCGGGGCGTGTGGTGGCGGGCCGCGGGTAGGCGCCCGATATGTTCCCGATCGACGCGCGGCGGCCGGGCGGTGCCCGGTGGCTGCCGACCCGCAGGAGGCGGAGATGAACCGTGCCGCGCTGTTCGATGTCGACGGCACCCTCGTCGACACCAATCACCTGCACGTCGTCTGCTGGTGGGAGGCCTTGCGGCAAGCGGGACACGCCCTCGCCATGCACGATGTCCACCGCGCGATCGGCCTGCCGGGTGAAGACCTCCTCGGCCATCTGCTGGGCGAGGACCGGGACACGAGCGAGGACGCCGCCATCAGCGACGCGCACTCCACCCTCTACGGCACGTACTTCGACCGGCTGCCCCCGTTCGACGCGGCGGCCGAACTGCTGCGCGCGTTGGACCGGCGCGGTTGGCGGGTCGTGCTCGTGACATCGGCGAAGGACTCCGAGCTCGAAGCGCTGCGCAGGGCCATCGATGCCGACGACGCGATCACGGCGACGGCGAGCTCCGACGATGTGGGCGAGGGCAAGCCCGCACCCGGCCCGGTGCGCCACGCCCTCGGCCTCGCCGACGCCGCCGCCCGCGACGCCGTGTTCGTCGGCGACACCGTCTGGGACATGCAGGCGGCGACCCGGGCCGACGTCACGTGCGTGGGCCTGCTCTGTGG
>NZ_JBSGZP010000152.1:0-12761 GCF_053611065.1 Streptomyces sp. NPDC054840 | reverse complement strand
CGGCCGGCGGGCCGGGCGGGGCACAGGTTCGCATGGGGTGCGGCGGGTCCTACTCCTCGCCGGCCAGGGTGAGCCGGCGGAGCTTCTGGCCCGCGTAGACGGTGGCGCCGACGGTGACCGCGCAGAGCAGGATCGCGGCGGTGGGCAGGCCGACGGTGGCGTCGACATACCCGTTCCCGGCGACCTTCTCGGCGACGGACAGGGCCCACTGCTGGACGCTGAGGGTCTTGGCTCCGGCGACCAGGCTTCCGAAGAGCGACTCCCAGATGAGGGCGTAGACCAGGCCGAAGACGACCGCGTGCCGGCTGACGGTGCCGAGCAGCAGGAACAGCGCGCTGTAGGCGATCGAGGCCACGAGGGCGGCGATCGTGTAGGCGACGGCGATCTGCTGGCCGTTTCCGTTGAGGATGAATCCGGCGATCAGGGTGGGGATCGCGGAGAAGACCATCGTGACGGAGATCGCCACGATCAGCTTGGTCATGATGATCTTCGGGCGCTTCACCGGCTTGGCGAGCAGGTAGACGATGGAGCCGTCGTCGATCTCGGGTCCGATGGCCCCGGTGCCGGCGATGACACCGATCAGCGGAACCATCGTGGCGAGGGCGAAGCCGCCGAGGAGGTCGGCCGCGACCTTGTCGTCCACGCCGACGAAGGCGCGCACGACGAGGGCGATGACGATCAGCAGGGCGGGCAGCGCGAAGAGGATCAGCGCGCGGCGCCGGCCGAGCAGGGCCCGGTAGGTGAGCCGGGCAACGGTGGGTTCGTACATGGTGCCAGCTCCTTTCAGGCCGCGACGAGGTAGGAGAAGACCGACTCGAGGGACTCGTCGGAGGGCGAGACCGTGAGCAGTCGGATGCCGTGTTCCCGGGCCACGCGGGGCAGCAGCTCGGTGAAACGGCCGAAGTCGACAGCCTGGATGCGCAGCGCGCCTTCCTTGAGGTCGACCTCGATGCCGGCGGTGGAGGGATCGGCGATCAGGGCCGCGGCGAGGACCCGGTCGTCGGAAGAGCGGATGAGGTACCGGTGCGGGCGGTCCGTCATCAGGCGGCGGATCTTGCGGAAGTCGCCGGAGGCGGCGTGCCGGCCGGCCACGACCACCTCGATGTGCGAGGCGAGCTGCTCGACCTCCTCCAGGATGTGCGAGGAGAACAGGACGGTGCGTCCCGCGTCGCCCATGCGTCGCAGCAGGTCCATGAGCTGCATGCGCTGGCGGGGGTCCATGCCGTTGAACGGCTCGTCGAGGAGCAGGACGGCCGGGTCGTGGACGAGGGCCGAGGCCATCTTCACGCGCTGGCGCATGCCCTTGGAGTACGTGGAGATCTTGCGGTCCTGGGCGTACTCCATCTCGACGGTGGCGAGCGCCCGCTGGGCGGCCGCGTCGTCGAGGCCGTGGAGTTCGGCGTTGGCGACGACGAACTCGCGGCCCGTGAGGAAGTCGTACATGGCCTCGCGCTCGGGCACGACACCGATCTGCTTGTAGACCTGCTCGTTCTGCCAGATCGGCGCGCCGTCGAGAGTGACGGTGCCCGTGGAGGGAGCGAGGAACCCGCCCATCATGTTGATGAGGGTGGATTTCCCGGCGCCGTTGGGGCCCAGGAGCCCGGTGACGCCGGGACCGATGCTCATGGTCACGTCGTTGACGGCGACGACGTTCCCGAACCAGCGGGAGGTGTGGTCGATGTCGATGGTGGTCACAGCCCGGCCTTCCGGTAGCGGGCCATCAGGGCGGCGTAGGAGCCGACGATGAGGCCGAGGGCGACGAGCAGGTAGACGACGCCGGTGCCGGCCGAGGGGCCCTCGCCGCCGGGGAAGGCGGAGGTCGCGTTCAGGAACGCGGTCTGTACGCCGTCGATGAGCGTGATCGGGGAGAACAGGCCCATCCACTCGATTGCTCCGGTGTTTCCGGTGCTGTAGGAGATCCCCTGGACCGCGGTCACGGCGCCGAACGGAATCAGGAGCACCGCGATGATCGCGGCGACGCCGAACCCGCGGCGCGGGGTGAGCGCGGCGATGACCAGGCCGAGGCCCGCGAAGAGCAGCGACAACAGCAGAACCGACACGAGTCCTTGCCCGAATCCTTCTGTCTGGTGGCCGAAGTCGAACTTCGCCAGGAGCGAGCCGATCCACATGATCAGCAGGGGGGTCGCGGTGAGGATGAACAGGGCCGAGGCCATGGCCGCGTACTTGGCCACGACGTAGTCGACGCGCTCGATGGGCCGCGAGAAGTAGAGCGGCACTGTCTTGAAGCGCAGGTCGCGCGAGACGGACTGCGGCGCCTGGGATGCGAGGAAGAGGCCGATGATCACCTGGGTGGTGAGGGCGTACGTCGTGTACTTGATCGGCAGGTCGGTGGAGCCGGGCACCGCGATGGCGACCGCGACGATGATCAGCGCGGGCACGCACATCACCGCGAAGAGGAGCATCGGCAGGACCTTGGACTTGGCGGAGCGGCCGAGTCCGAAGGCGCCGCGCAAGGACTGCGAGAACAGCGACTTGCGGGCGTAGGCGCGGCCGAGCCGGGGTCCGTCGTAGGACCGGTAGCCGATGTTGTGGATCTGGGTCGAGGTGTCAGGCGCCATCGGAACCGGCTCCCTTCTGCTGGACGGTGGGCGAGGGCTGGTCGTTGGCGCGGAAGACCTCCGCGATGTGGTGGCGGCGCTGCTCCATGCGGACCAGGCCGATGCCCAGGTCGGCGACGGTGTCGCGGACGGTGTCGTACGTCTCCTCGCCGGTGGCTTCGACGAGGAGGATGTGGCCGGCTCCGGGCAGGCCCTGCTCCTCGCCGATGTGCAGGGTGATGCCGGCCTCGGTGAGCGCCTTGCGCAGGGCGGCGGTGCCGTCCGGGTGGGTGTCGGAGTCGGTGACCTCGACCGCGAGGGTCGTGGTGATCTGGGTGAAGTCACTGGTGGAGCTGGAGCGCAGCAGCTTGCCGCCGTCGACGACGACCACGTGGTCGCAGGTCCGCTCCAGCTCGCCGAGGAGGTGGGAGGTGACCAGGACGGAGATGCCGAAGTCGGTGTAGATCCGGCGGATCAGGCCGAGCATCTCGTCGCGGCCGACCGGGTCCAGGCCGTTGGTCGGCTCGTCGAGGAGCACCAGCTGGGGGTCGTGGACGAGGGCCTGGGCGAGCTTGACGCGCTGCTTCATGCCGGTGGAGTAGCCGCCGATGGGGCGATAGCGCTCCTCGTACAGCCCGACGTGGCGCAGGGTGTCGGCGGTGCGCTCGCGGGCCGCGGTCGGCGGCAGCCCGGACATGCGCGCCATATGGACGACGAACTCGGTGGCCGATACGTCGGGTGGCAGGCAGTCGTGCTCGGGCATGTAGCCGACGCGTTCACGGATGGCGCTGCCATGCGTGTGGACGTCGAGGCCGAGCACGGCGGCGCTGCCCTCGGTGGCGGGGGACAGTCCCAGCAGAATCTTGATCAGCGTGGACTTGCCGGCTCCGTTGGCACCAACGAGGCCGGTCACACCAGGCCCGATGTCCAGGGAGAGCCGGTCGAGGGCGGTCACTCGGGGGTACCGCTTGCTCAGGCTTTCGGTCGCGATGACAGTCACGGGTTCGACGTTAGTGGCGTAGCTCTCGTGAAACGTCAGACCTGGAGCTGGATCCCGTCTCAGCCTTCAGGCGTACACGCCCGTACTGGAGGCTGATGTGGACCCGACAACTTTGTCCACAGGTCCGTGCACGACCCTTGACGCGATCTCCGGTCATTGTCACATTCATCAGTGTCAACTTACGGGCGCGTACGGCTACACGGATGGACGGCTGACATGGCTGGGGACACCAAGCAACGCACCGCGCGACTCTCCGGACGACGCTCCGCCGACCTGAGCGGCTTCAGAGAGGTGCAGCGCCTCTCGTACGAGTGCGCCGAGGCCGTAGCTGCCCAGCTGCGGCCCGGGGTGACCGAGCGCGAGGCCGCGCGGATGCAGCGCGAGTGGCTGCGGGAGCGCGGGGTACGGGACTGGTTCCACCTGCCGTTCGCCTGGTTCGGGGACCGTACCGCCTTCGCCAACTTCAGGATCCCGCTCCAGTTCTTCCCGACCCATCGGAAGCTGGAGCCGGGGATGCCGTTCATCCTCGACATGGCACCGGTCTACAAGGGCTACGCGGCCGACATCGGCTATTCGGGCAGCCTCGGGCTCAATCCGGTGCAGGACCGGCTCATGTCCGATCTCCAGGCGCACCGGGTGCTGATCCTGGAGCAGGTGCGCGAGGGCCGCTCCCTGCGCGAGATCTACGAGAACGTCGAACGGCTGATGACCCGGCAGGGGTACGCCAACCGGCACCGGGCCTACCCCTTCGGCGTGATCGCGCACAAGATCGACCGCGTCAAGGAGCGGCGCTGGTCACCGACCGCCTTCGGCTTCGGCACCCAGTCCCTCAAGGGACTGGCCAGTGACGCCCTGCGTGGCCACCGAGAGGGCTGGTCCCCGCTGTGGAGCCCCTACCACTTCTCCGACCATCCGCCGCAGCCCGGCCTGTGGGCGGTGGAACCCCACCTCGGATTCCGGGGTACCGGCGCGAAGTTCGAGGAGATCCTGGTCGTCACCGACTCCCGGGACCCCGAGGAGAGCGCGTTCTGGCTGGACGACGATCTGCCGCACGTGCGGCGCTGGGCCGAGGAGGAGGCAGCATGAGCGACATGGGTGGAGCGGCAGCGGTGGGCCTGGCGGGTGCGCGCGAGCGCCGGGTGAGCACCGGTGGGATCGAGCTGTGCGTCGTCGAGCTCGGTGAGACGGGCCGGCCGACGGTGGTGCTGGTGCACGGCTACCCGGACAGCAAGGAGGTCTGGTCGGAGGTCGCCGAGCGGCTCGCGACGCGCTTCCACGTGGTGCTCTACGACGTACGCGGCCACGGGCGCTCCACCGCGCCGCAGCCGCTGCGCGGCGGCTTCACCCTGGAGAAGCTGACCGACGACTTCCTGGCGGTGGCGGACGCGGTCAGCCCGGACCGGCCCGTGCACCTGGTCGGCCACGACTGGGGCTCCGTACAGGGCTGGGAATTCGCGACGGTCGCCCGCACCGAGGGCAGGATCGCCTCCTTCACCTCGATGTCGGGACCCTCCCTCGACCACTTCGGGCACTGGATCAAGAAGCGGATGACGCGGCCGACCCCGCGGGCAGCGGCGCAGCTCCTCGGCCAGGGCGCCAAGTCCTGGTACGTCTACCTGCTGCAGACCCCCGTGCTGCCGGAGCTCGCCTGGCGCGGGCCGCTCGGCAAGCGGTGGCCCGCGATGCTCCAGCGCATCGAGAAGGTTCCCGCCGGCTCCTATCCGACGGCCTCGCTGCCTTCGGACGCGGCACACGGCACCTGGCTCTACCGCGACAACGTGCGGCCGCGACTGCGCCGGCCGCGCCCCGACGCGTACGCCCACGTACCGGTGCAGCTGATCACCCCGACCGGGGACGCCTTCCTGTCCGAGCGGCTCTACGACGGTCTGGAGCGGTGGGCCCCGGACCTCCTGCGGCGGACCCTGCCCGCCAAGCACTGGGTGCCCCGGACCCGGCCCGACCAGCTGGCGGCCTGGATCACCGAGTTCGTCGACGACCGGGAGGAGCCCGCCACGCGGGCGCCGGAGCAGAGGGCTCCGGGCAGGTACGCCGACCGCTTCGCGGGCCAGCTCGTCCTGGTCACCGGCGCGGCCAGCGGCATCGGCCGGGCCACGGCCTTCGCCTTCGCCGAGGCCGGGGCCCGGGTGATCGCAGTCGACCGCGACGGGGAAGGCGCGGCGCGTACGGCCGACATGGCCCGCCTCGTCGGCGCCGCCGGGGCCTGGCCCGAATGCGTGGATGTCAGCGACGAGCAGGCGATGGAGAAGCTGGCGGCGAAGGTCGCCGCCGAGTACGGAATCGTCGACGTCCTCGTGAACAACGCCGGGATCGGCCTGTCCGGCGCTTTCCTCGACACCACCGCCGAGGACTGGAAGAAGGTCCTGGACGTCAATCTGTGGGGCGTCATCCACGGCTGCCGGATCTTCGGGAAGCAGATGGCCGAGCGCGGCCAGGGCGGGCACATCGTCAACACGGCCTCCGCCGCCGCCTACCTGCCCTCCAGGACCCTGCCCGCCTACAGCACCTCGAAGGCCGCGGTGCTGATGCTGTCGGAGTGCCTGCGCGCGGAACTGGCCTCGAAGTCGATCGGCGTCTCCGCGATCTGCCCGGGCATCGTCAACACCAACATCACAGCCACCTCGCGCTTCGCCGGGGTGGACGAGGCCGAGGAGAAGCGCCGCCAGGAACGTTCGTCGCGGCTGTACGGGCTGCGCAACTTCCCGCCGGAGAAGGTCGCCGAGGCGATCCTGCGGGCGGTGGTGCGCAATGAGGCCGTCGTACCGGTGACTCCGGAGTCCAAGGGGGCGCTGTGGATGTCCCGCTTCGCCCCGCGCGCCCTGCGGCGTATCGCGAGGCTGGAGCCAAAGCTGTGAGCGGGCCCGCGGACCGGACGACCGGCACTCGATCAGCCCGCGGCTACGCGCGGCGCGTCGAGGGGATGGTCGTGGTCGCGCCCGTGCTGGCGTGGCTGTGGTGGTGGGGGGCCTCGTACCTCATACGCAACGACCCGGAACTGGGCGGCCGGCTGCGCTACTCGCTCGGCGCGCACAACCGCGCGGTGGCCAAGGGACTGCTGCCCCCGTGGAGAGAGCTCGGCATGGCCATACCCCGCTACTTCCGGCGGTCGTACCATCCCTCGCAGGAGGGCTCGCTGCGCAGGGCGGTCGAGTACCTTGCGGCTTCACCTGCCGCCCGGGCCGCAGCGGGCGCGGTCGGCCGAGCCGCGATGTCGTAGGGAGCCGGGATTGTCCGATCAGGCGGTAGCCGAGTACCGGATTGAGGATCTGGCACACCACAGCGGGGCGACGGTGCGCACGATCCGGGCGTACCAGGACCGTGGCCTGCTGCCGAAACCGGAGCGGCGGGGGCGTTCCAACGTGTACCGGGCCACGCACCTGGCGCGACTGCGCCAGATCGCGGACCTTCTGGACCGCGGCTACACCCTGGCCTCCATCAAGGAACTGCTGGAGGCCTGGGACGCGGGGCGCGGTCTGGGCGGCGTACTCGGGCTGGTCGCCGAGGTGAACGGCCCGTGGACCGACGAGGAGGCGGCCCGGATCAGCCGGGAGGAGCTGAACGAGCGGTTCGGCGGCCGGCCGGACGACGACGCCGTGGACGAGGCGTGCGAGCTCGGGGTGCTGGAGCGGATTCCGGGGCGCCCGGACCAGTTCCTGGTGCCCTCCCCGCAGGAGCTGGCGGTGGCCGCCGAGCTGTACGCGGCCGGGGTGCCGCTGGTGGCGATCACCGGGCACCTGCGGGAACTGCGGGGACAGGTGGAGCACATCGCCTCGCGGTTCCTGGAGTTCACCACCGAGCACGTCTTCGCGCGCTACCTCGGGCAGGTGCCGCCCACGGACGCGGACGCGGCGGAGGCGGCGACGATGGTCCGGCGGCTGCGGCCGCTGGCCCAGCAGACCGTGGACGCGGAGCTGGCGCGGGCGATGCGGCTCTTCGCGACCCGTCACCTCCAGCGGCACCTGGGATCGGCCGGTGCACCGGGGCCGACGGGTCCCTCGCCGGTGGCGTTGCCGGCCGGGACGGTACGGGCGGTGCAGGATCTGGTGGGCGCCGACCATGTGGCGGAGTTCGTCCGGGCCGCGACGGAGCGGGAGCTCCAGGCCCGGACGATGAACGATCTGGCGCGGCGGGGCGAGCGGTGACGCCGTGACGAGCGGTGGCGCCGGGGCGGGTGGCACGGCGGGGCGAGCGGTGACGCCGGGGCGAGTGGTCACGGCAGGCGAGTGGTCACGGCGGAGGGCTCGGTCACACCCGGTCGAACCCCGATCCACAGCTTCCACAGGTTCCACAGGGCGGATCACGCGTTTGTCGTCAAAACCCACCCAAACGGCTGTGGACAAGTCCCCTTTTCCTGTGGGCAACTGAGCCGTCGTCTCACCTGACGGTCTCGTACGCCGCCTTGACGTGGCGCACTCCGTCCACCGGGGCCGCCTTCGCGCTCCGGCCGAACCTGGAGCTGGAGCCGGGACCGGAGCCGGTCCCGTACAGGAGGGCGGCCAGGGCCAGGCCGAGGATCCCGCCGACCAGCTGGGCGCCGACGAATCCGGGCAGTGACTCGGGGGCTATGCCGGTGAAGGAGTCGCTGAAGCTGCGCCCGATGGTGCCCGCCGGATTGGCGAAGGAGCCGGAGGAGGTGAACCAGATCGCGGCCGCGATGTACGCGGCGACCGCCGGGGGAATGAGCCCTGGGCGCCCGGTCCGGCCGAGGCCCTGGATCAGGAGGACCAGACCGGCGGTGGCGACCACCTCGCCGATGAGCAGGTGACCGCCGTCGCGTACCTGGGTGGCGAAGGCTCCCGGGGTCCGGCCGAACATGACTTCCGCGATGAGGGCTCCACCGATGGCTCCGGCGCTCTGGGCTGCGGCGTAGACGAGCGCCTCGCGGCCGCCCAGGCCGTCGCCGCCGGTCCGCCGGGACCACCAGGAGGTGAGGGTGACCACCGGGTTGAGGTGGGCTCCGGACAGCGGCCCGAAGATCGTGATGATCAGCCCGAGGCCGATGGCCGAGGCGAACGAGTTGGCGATGAGGGCGACACCGGTGTCGCGGCTGAGCTCGGCGGCCTTGAGCCCGGAGCCGATCACGACCACGAGCAGGCCGGCGGTACCGACCAGCTCAGCAGCGGCACGGCGCGACAGTGAGGATTGGGCTGTCATGATTTCTCCCCCTGAACAGAGTGACAGTGGAAAACATATTCCGCATCTTGGAAGAGCGATAGAGGGTGTCCACGAGCTGTCACCACCGGCCTCCACCGGAAAATCCCTGCCGCAAACACGCCCGACGGGGCACGCTGGGGCCATGGATGAAAGACGCACCGTGAAGGTGTCGAAGTACGTCTCCAAACACCTGCGGCACCAGCCGGAACGGATCGGACTGATGCTCGACCCCCACGGCTGGGTGGAGATCGACGAGCTGCTGAGCGCGGCAGCCGCGCACGGCTTCCCCTTCAGCCGGGCCGAGCTCGACCACGTCGTCGCGGCCAACGACAAGCAGCGGTTCGCCGTCGACGGCACCCGGATCCGGGCCAGCCAGGGGCACACCGTCGCCGTGGACCTGGACCTTCCGGAGGCGGAACCGCCCGCGTACCTCTATCACGGCACGGTCGCCGCCGCCCTGGAGCCGATCCGCGCCGAGGGTCTGCGCCCGATGGCCCGCCACCATGTGCACCTGTCCCCCGACCGGGAGACCGCCACCCGGGTCGGCGCGCGCCGCGGTCGACCCGTGGTGCTCAGCGTGGACGCCGGGGCGATGCGAGCGGCCGGGCACGTCTTCCGGATCAGCGCCAACGGGGTGTGGCTGGTGGACGCCGTACCGCCGCAGTTCCTGCGCTTCCGGTAGACCCGCGGCAGGGCGCCGGAATTCACGCGGAGATTGTCCGACCATCCCCCTAATGTGTGAACCACTCCGGGATCAGTGAGGGGGGACCTCGCGATCGCCGAACCATCCCTGCACGCACGCGAGGTGACGCCCTATGACGTCCACATCCACGCCCCCGTCCACGCCCCCGTCCACGCCTCCTTCCACGCCCCACAGCTTCCAGGTCGATCTGCGCGGCTTGGTGGACCTCCTCTCCCACCACCTCTACTCCAGCCCGCGCGTCTACGTCCGCGAGCTCCTGCAGAACGCGGTGGACGCGATCACCGCGCGCCACGCCCTCGATCCGGTGGCGGAGGTACGCATCCGGCTCTCGGCATCCGGCGGCCGCGTGACCATCGAGGACAGCGGCATCGGCCTGACCGCCGCCGAGGCCCACTCCCTCCTCGCCACCATCGGCCGTAGCTCCAAGCGTGGTGGCGACGGCGCCGGGCTCAACGAGCAGGGCCTGGAGGCGACCCGCCAGGAGTTCCTCGGCCAGTTCGGCATCGGCCTGCTCGCGTGCTTCGTCGTGGCCCGCCAGATCCGGGTCGTCACCCGCTCCGCCCGCGACCCTGAGGCCGCGCCCGTCGAATGGCTGGCCACGGACGACGGTTCGTACACCGTCCGGGAACTGCCCCACGAGGCACGACCGGATCCCGGCACCACCGTCGTACTGGAGGCCCGCCCGGGTGCCGCGGAATGGGCCGTCCCGGCCAAGGTCGAGGAACTCGCCCGCGACTACGGCTCCCTGCTGCCGTACGCCATCACCTTCGACGACGCCGAGGGCGGCGAGCCGCGCCCCGTCACCGACCGCCCCGCCGTGTGGGACCGTCCCTTCCCCACCCCTGCCGCCCGTCGCGTCGCGCTCGCCGGCCACTGCGCGCAGCTTTTCGGGTTCACCCCGCTCGACAGCATCGACCTCGACCTGCCGGTCGCCGACGTACGCGGGGTGGCGTACGTCCTTCCGGAACCGACCAGCCCCGCCCACCGGGCCGGACACCGCGTCCACCTCAAGGGCATGCTGCTGACCGACCGGGCCGACAACCTGCTGCCCGACTGGGCGTTCTTCGTCCGTGCCGTCCTCGACACGGACACCCTGCGCCCCACCGCCTCCCGCGAGAACCTGTACGACGACGAGACCCTCTCCGCGGTACGGGACGCACTCGGCGCCCGCATCCGCGGCTGGCTCGCCGAGCTCGCGGCGAGCGATCCGGACCGCCTGGCCGCCTTCCTGCAGGTCCACCACCTCGGTGTGAAGTCCATGGCCCGGCACGACTCCGAGCTGCTCGGGCTGATGCTGCCGTGGCTGCCGTTCGAGACCAGCGACGGCTCCATGAGCCTCCAGGAGTTCGCGGCCGCCCACACGGACATCCACTTCACCCGCACCGTCGAGGAGTTCCGGCAGATCGCACCGATCGCCGCCGCCCATGGGCTCGGCGTCATCAACGCCGGATACACCTACGACGCGGACCTGCTGGCCCTGCTGCCCGCCGTGCGGCCGGAGCTCAAGGTCACCGAGCTCGACGCCGGGGCCGTCACCGAGCGGCTCGACCCGGTGGCGACCGGTACCGAACTGGCGCTTGCCCCGTTCCTGGCCACCGCGCGTACCCGCCTGGAAACCCAGGGCTGCGACGTGGTGCTGCGCGCCTTCCAGCCCGTCTCGGTGCCCGCGCTGTACCTCGACGACCGACAGGCCCGCCAGGAACGCGACCGCACCGCCGCGCTGGAGAGCGCCGACTCCCTGTGGAGCGGCATCCTCGGCGCCCTGCGCGGCTCCGCACCCCGCGCCCGTCTGGTCCTCAACCACAACAACCCGCTCATCCGCCGAATCGCCGCGCTGCCCGACGAGGCACTGACCGGCACGGCCGTCGAATCGCTCTACGGGCAGGCCCTGCTGATGTCCCAGCGGCCGCTGCGCCCCGCCGACTCCACCCTGCTCAACCGGGCTTTCCTCGGGCTTCTGGAATGGGCGACCCACTCCACCGATGCCCGCGACGCCCAGGAGGAACAGAAGTGACGACGCTGACGCGCGAGGAGATCGTGCGGGGTCTGGCGGAGAACCGCGAATCGCCGAACGGTGCCGTGCGCAACGCGCACGCCGAGGCCTTGGCCGGCGCGGCGGAGACGAGCGGTGATCAGGCCCTGTTCCGCAAGGCCCTGGACAACCTGATCAACGCCTACCTCTACAGTTCCGAGTCGTCCGGGATGCTGGTCCCCTTCGCCCGGCTGCTCCAGGAGTACGACAGGGACCCGGGCGCCTTCTCCCACTGGGAGGCGCACTCACTGTTCTGGCAGTTCAAGTGGGTGGCCACGGCCATCTCCGACTCCCCCGGGATTCCACTGGAATCGGCCACCGGCTGGCTGGACGAGATGGAACGCCGCTACCGGATCGCCGGCTACAGCGAGCGGCCCGTACGCGAGGCCGAGCTGTGGCTCGCCGACGCGATCGGCGAGGACGAGCGCGCCGAGCGGGCCTTCCGGCGCTGGCTGGCCGCCGAGCGGGACGAGATGAGCGACTGCCGGGCCTGCGAACTCAACGGCCAGGGTCAGTACGCCGTCCTGCATGGCAACGACGCTGGGGCCCTGGAGCTGTGGAAGCCCGTCCTCGACGGTGACCTGACCTGTGCCGAGGAGCCCCACCGGCTGCTCGCCACCTCGCTGCTGCCGCTGCTGCGGCTCGGCCGCGCCGACGAGGCGCGCTCCCACCACCTGCGCGGCTACCGCATGGCCCGCGGCAACGAGAGCCTGCTGCCCTCGGTCGGCAAGCACATCGAGTTCTGCGCCCTCACCGGCAACGAATCCCGCGGCCTTGAGATCCTGGCCGACCACGCCGCCCATGTGGCTCCGCTCGCCAACCTCGACGACCGGCTGGCCTTCCACGGCGCCATCCTCGTGCTGCTGCGCCGCCTGCGGGAACTGGGGCACGGGCGCACCCCGGCCGTGCCCTACGAAGGAACCCCCCGAACCGTCGACGAGCTGTACGGGGTGCTGTACGCGGGCTGCCTGGACATCGCCCGGCAGTTCGACGCGCGCAACGGCACCACCCGGGTCTCGGACCGCTTCCTCGCACAGGTCCGGCGGGAACCGCTGCTGGCGGCGCTGCCGCTGGGGGTGCGCAGTGCGGCGCTGCCGCAGACCGCCCCGGTCCCCGTTCCCGCTTCCCCTTGCCCGGGCCCCGGGCCGGCCCTGACGGCCGCCGACTTCACCGAGCTGGTGGAGCGGGCCCGCCGCGCCCGGGACCTGGGCCATCCGGGTGCAGACGCGCTGTGGGCCGAGGTGGCGGTACGGCTGGACGCCCAGCCGGAGGCCGATCCGCTGGTCCGCGCCGACC
>NZ_JBSGZP010000151.1:0-12799 GCF_053611065.1 Streptomyces sp. NPDC054840 | reverse complement strand
GCCCACCACGACATGCGAAGCCCCGGCCGCGAAGGCGGCCCGGGGCGTCCCCGGCCGGGCGTGCCCGCCCGCCGCACCCTCCGGCTCCAGGACCACCCCCGGCGTGACGATCAACCGGCCCGGCCCCAGGAGTCCGCGCAGCGCCCCGGCCTCCTGCGCCGAGGCGATGACCCCGTCGCAGCCCGCCTCCACGGCCAGCCGGGCCAGCCGCAGCACCTGCTCCTCGGTGTCCGCGGCAATGCCGATGTCCGCGAGGTCGCTCCGGGTCATGCTGGTGACCACCGTCAGCGCGAGCACCCGCAGCCGCGGGAACTCCCGCGCCGCCTCCACCGCCGCGGACATGATCCCCGTACCGCCCATGCCGTGCACGGTCACCATGGACGCGCCCAGCGCACCGGCGGCCCGGACCGCTCCGGCGACGGAGTTCGGGATCTCGAAGAGTTTCAGGTCGAGGAAGACCTCGTGCCCCTGCCCGACGAGGTCCCGCGCGAGTCCGGGGCCCGCGGCGGTCAGCAGCTCCAGGCCGATCTTGTAGAAGCCGCACGCGTCGCCGAGGCGCTCGACGAGCGCCTCGGCGGCCCTGCGGTGGTCGAAGTCGAGGGCGACGATGACCCTGCGGTCGGCGCCGGGAAGGTCGGTGTTCACGCCGTCATTGTCGCGGTCACCGGTCGGCCGGGACCTGGCAGGCCTCCGAGAAGCCCTGACTGGTCAGGCCGAAGGCGCTGTTGACGCGCGAGCGCCAGTTCTCCAGCGCGACCACCGCGGTGAGCTCGACGAACGCCTCCTCGCCGAGCCGCGCGATCAGTTCCCGCGCGAGTTCGTCCGTGACCGTCGGCTCCGTCTCCGTCATGGCCTCGGCGTACTCCATCACCAGCAGTTCCAGCTCGGTGAACACCTCAGGGGCCTCCCGCCGGCGCGGCACCCGCTCGATCTTCTCGGTCGGCACGCCCAGCTCGTGGCCCTCCCAGTAGCCGAAGTCCATGCACCACGAGCAGTTGATGCGGGCCGCCGCCGCCATCACGGCGAGATGCTTAAGCCCGGCGTCGAGCGCATTCCACTTCGCCGCGCTCCGCTCCAGCTGGACGTAGGAGAAGAGCACGCGCGAGTTGTGCCCGTAGGCCTGCCCGGGGTCCAGCACCTTGCCGTACGTACGGCGCGAGTACCAGGCCCCGAGCCGCATGAGCAGGGTGCGGGGCGGGGTGAGCGAGATACGCGGCATGACAGTCATCTCCCTGGCTCGGGCGGTCTTCGTTTCCGCCTTCACCAGGGAGGACCGGACAGCCGCGCCGAATGTGACAGCCGGCGTCCGGTTTTCTGGGCGCTTTACTCGCCGGGCGTCGCGGGAGCGATCCCGAGAGCGCCGAGGAGCCGGTCGGCGAGCTCCTCGGCGAAAATCTCGGAGCCGGTGAGAGCGGCCAGGACCCCCTCCGGGTCAGCGGTCAGCCCGGCGGCGGCCGCCCAGTCGAGGGCGCCCACCAGGGCCGCCTCGACGGGGAACCGGTCGACGGGTATCTCGTAGTCCTCGGCCGTGTCCCGGTTGAGCAGTGCCTTCCAACGGCCCCCGGCGAAAGTGGCGCCCTCGACGCAGCCGACATCACTGTCGAGGTAGGCCACCGTGAGCACCGGCGCTCCGGTCCGCCGCGCCAGCGCCGCCGCGACGCCGTCCGGCTGGTCGGGGTAGTGCACCTGCGACCAGCCACCGCCGAGGTCCGCGTCGCCGTCGACGTCCGCGCACCCGGCCTCGGCCGCGAACTCCCGCAGCTCCGCCACCGTGGCGCGTGCCACGGCCATCCCGCCCCGATTTCCCATGCGCACAGGCTAGGAGCCGCCACCGACAACGCGGCTGCGGCGCCGCCCTACGGCAGCTCGAAGCCCAGGTCCCAGCCGTCGTGCGCGTGCGTGCACAGGCAGGCCCGGGACTCGGTGACCGGCAGGGCCGCCACCGCGTCGAAGAGGACCTCGCGCAGCCGTCCGACGTTCGCGCCGAATACCTTCAGGACCTCCGTGTGGGACACGCCCTCGCCGGTCTCCGCGCCCGCGTCCAGGTCCGTGACCAGGGCCATCGAGGTGTAGCAGAGCCCCAGCTCACGGGCGAGGACCGCCTCCGGGTGACCGGTCATGCCGACCACCGACCAGCCCGCCGCGGCGTGCCACCGCGACTCGGCGCGCGTGGAGAAGCGCGGTCCCTCGACGACGACCATCGTGCCGCCGTCCACCGGCTCCCAGTCCCGCCCACGGGCCGCCGCCAAGGCCACGGACCGGCCCACCGGGCAGTACGGGTCGGCGAAAGTGGTGTGTACGACGTTCGGGACGGAGCCGTCCGGCAACGGCTCACCGTCGAAGAAGGTCTGGGCGCGGGCCTTCGTACGGTCCACCAGCTGGTCGGGAACGAGCAGCGTGCCCGGCCCGTACTCGGCCCGCAGACCGCCGACCGCGCAGGGACCCAGCACCTGGCGGACGCCGACCGAGCGCAGAGCCCACAGGTTGGCCCGGTAGTTGATCTTGTGGGGCGGGACGGTGTGACTGCGTCCGTGCCGGGGCAGGAACGCCACCTGGCGCCCGGCCAGCTCACCCACGTGAAGGGAGTCGCTCGGGGGTCCGTACGGGGTCTCCACCTGGAGCTCGGAGACGTCCTCCAGGAAGGAGTAGAAGCCCGAGCCGCCGATGACACCGATCTCTGCGTTCACCATGCCGCCCACCCTAAGGCCCTGCCGTGAACATGCCGAAGGCCCCGCTGCCGGGTGGGGCGGCGGGGCCTCGGGGAGAAGCGATCAGGCGGCCGACGTGGAGCTGCTGCTGCTCGACGAGCTCGACGACGTCGAGGAGGACGAGGCGGCAGGAGCGGCGGCAGCGGTCGACGTCGAGGACGGCGAGGAGCTGGACGACGGCTTCGAGGCAGGGGTGCTGCTCGACGACGCGCCACGGCTGTCGTTCCGGTAGAAACCGGAGCCCTTGAAGACGATGCCGACCGCGGAGAACACCTTCTTCAGGCGTCCGTCGCAGCTCGGGCACACGGTCAGTGCGTCATCGGTGAACTTCTGCACGGCCTCAAGGCCCTCACCGCACTCGGTGCACTGGTACTGGTAGGTCGGCACGAATTTCCTCCTGGCACTCTCACTCAATGAGTGCTAACGACGCTCCATGGTGACGTATTCCGGCCGATCAGTCCACCGTCACCGGCACGCGGTGACCCATCCCACGCTCGTTCACCCGGTTACGGGAGGCCGGCGAGGCGGTGGTTCGGGTGGTCGCCTGAGCCTTCGCCGCCACCGTCGTCTTGGCCTGCGGCTTCACCGGGGCCGCGGGCGCGGCCTCCTGTGCGGACGCGTTCACGATCCGGCTCGGGGCCTTCGGGGCCAGCTTCGCCCGCAGAACCAGCAGAGTGGTCAGCGCGAGCGCGGTGGCACCCATGGGCACCAGGAATCCGAACGAGGATCCGTGCGCGTCCGTCAGACGGCCGGCCAGGATGACGGCGATGGCCTGACCGAAGGCGATCGAGCCGGTCAGCCAGGTGAAGGCCTCGGTCCGGGCGTTCGCGGGGACCAGCTGCTCGACCATCGTGTATCCGGTGATCAGCGCCGGGGCGATGCACAGGCCGACGACCAGGCCGAGCGCGCCCAGCAGGATCATCGAGTTCGCCGCCCACAGGACGGAGGCGCCGGCGGTGAGGCCGATGTAGCCCAGGATCAGCCGGCGACGCGGGCCGATCTTCCAGGCGATGGCGCCCATGGCGATACCGGCGATCATGTTGCCTGCGGCGAAGACGCCGTAGAGCAGGCCGTTCGCGCCCGGGTTGCCGATCTCGTCGGAGAAGGCGGCGAGCGAGACCTGCATGCCGCCGAAGACGGCGCCGATCCCGAGGAACGCGAAGATCAGGACACGCAGGCCCGGGGAGGACAGTGCGAAGGCGCGCTTCTCACCGGTCGACGACGGGGCGTGCGTCGTGGGCTGGCCGGCCCGCTGGGCCGCGAAGAGCAGACCTCCGAGCAGGGTCAGCGTGGCTTCGGTGACCAGGCCGGCCGCCGGGTGGACGCCGGTGCACAGCGCGGTCGCCAGGACCGGGCCGACGACGAAGGTGAACTCGTCGGTGACGGACTCGAAGGCGGCGGCCGTCGGCAGCAGCGCAGAGCCCTCCAGCTTGGCGGCCCAGCGCGCCCGGACCATCGGTCCGACCTGCGGTACCGAGGCACCGGCGGGTACGGCGGCCAGGGCCAGCGCCCAGACCGGGGCGCCCAGCAGCGCGAGCGCGGCCAGGCCGGTGACGGCGGCGGAGTGCGCGAGGACCACGGGCAGCAGGACGGCACTCTGGCCGAAGCGGTCGGTGCAGATGCCCATCAGCGGGGCGGACAGTGCCATGGAGATACCGGTGACGGCGGCGACGATACCGGCGCTGCCGTAGGAACCGGTGGTGTGCTGGACCAGCAGCAGGATGCTGATCGTCAGCATGCCGAAGGGGAGTCGTGCTGCGAAGCCGGGGAGTACGAAGCCGAGGGCGCCGGGAGTGCGCAGGAGCTGCCCGTAGCCGGGGCGGGCGGACGTGTCGGTCGTGACCGCGGATGTCACGGCCTTGCCTTTCCGCTGCCTGGTAGAGCGTCCCCGTCTGCGGACGGTGCTCCGCCTTGTGAGCGCCGCACCCGTACATGTGGGAGCCCCGAGAGCTGTCCTCTTGCGCAGAACCGAGTGATACCTGGGCGCCCACTACGGGGTGGTGCCACGGCCGCTTTGCGGTCGCGCCAGCTCTGCGTCAGGCAGAGTTGGTTCGATCTGGTGTGCCTTCATCGTACAGGGAAACGCCCTACCACGCCCTGTGAATTCGGCGACAAGGGGTGTCTTCGCCTGGGATTAACGGCCGCTTCGCCGGTAAAGAGCCAGGAAAGGCAGGCAAAAGCGGGCATAACTCACCGAATTCGGCCGATTAGAACGACGCTCTAACTCGTTGGAGCGATGCTCTAACGCGAAGCGGGTCCGCCCGTGCCCAGCCACCCCGCGAGCTTGCCGCCCCGGGCCACCGCCCGCAGCCGTGCCTCCGCCGCGTCCCGGACCGGGTCCGTGGCCACGACCAGCAGCTCGTCCCCGCGCCGCAGCACGGTCGACGGCGCCGGTACGAAACTCTTCGCGTCCCGGACCACCAGCGTGACCGAGGCCCCCGGCGGCAGCCGCAGCTCGCTCACCTCCACGCCGTGCATCCGCGAGGCCGGCGGGATGGAGAAGGACAGCAGGTGCCCGCGCAGCTTCTCCAGTGGCGCCGACTCGATCCCGAGGTCGAAGGCGCCTTCCTCCCCGTTCCCGAGGTTCAGCGTGCGCGCGAGCCAGGGCAGGGTCGGCCCCTGCACCAGCGTGTAGACGACGACCAGCACGAAGACGATGTTGAAGACCCGGTCGCTGCCCTCGATCCCGGACACCATCGGGATGGTGGCCAGGATGATGGGCACGGCCCCGCGCAGGCCCGCCCACGACATCAGTGCCTGCTCCTGCCAGGAGATCCGGAAGGGCAGCAGGCTGATGAAGACCTCCAGGGGCCGCGCCACCATCGTCAGCACCAGCCCGATGATCACGGCGGGCCAGAAGTCGCGGACCAGCTCGTGCGGGGTGACCAGCAGGCCCAGCAGCACGAACATGCCGATCTGGGCGATCCAGCCGAGCCCGTCGGCGAAGCCCCGGGTGGCCGGCCAGTGCGGAAGCTTCGCGTTCCCGAGCACCATCGCCGCCAGGTACACCGCGAGGAAGCCGGAGCCGTGCGCGAGGGCGCCGGCCGCGTACGCCACGATGGCGATGGCCATCACGGCGATCGGGTAGAGGCCGGAGGCGGGCAGCGCGACGTGCCGCAGCCCGAACGCGCCCAGGAAGCCCACGGCCAGGCCGATCGCCGCGCCGATCGCCAGCTCCAGGGCGATCTTGGCGATCAGGACGTACCACTCGTCCACCGGGCCGACGGTCGAGAAGGCCACCACCAGGATCACGACGGGTGCGTCGTTGAAACCGGACTCGGCCTCCAGGACGCCGGTGATCCGTGAGGGCAGCGGGACCTTTCGCAGCACGGAGAAGACGGCCGCCGCGTCGGTCGAGGAGACGACCGCGCCGATCAGCAGGGCCTGGCGCCATTCCAGTCCGACCAGGTAATGCGCTCCCGCCGCCGTCACGCCCACGCTGATCGCGACGCCCACCAGTGACAGCATGACCGCGGCCGGCAGGGCCGGCTTGATCTCTTTCCACTTGGTGCCCAGACCACCCTCGGCGAGGATCACGACGAGCGCCGCATATCCGATGACCTGGGTCAGCTCGGCATTGTCGAATACGACGTTGCCGATGCCGTCCTGTCCTATCGCGATGCCTATGCCGAGGTAGATGAGCAGGCTGGGGAGACCGCTGCGCGAAGAGATGCGTACCGCCGCCACGGCGACGAGCAGCACCAGCGAGCAGACCAGCAGAAGCTCATTGAGCGTGTGGACAGTCAGCGGGCGGCCCTCCTCAATGCGCCCGGCGGATCGATCCTCCCGGCGACAAGTTCGGCAAGTAGTTCGTTACCTTACCTAATCTTTGACGCGCCCTTTACGCGATAACCACATTGTGAAACGCCTGTTCGCCCCTGTCCTCGTCAGCTCCACCCCTGGCGGATCAACGAAGTCGGTCCTGCGCCTATGGTTGCTCCCAGCACTCCCAGGACCACCCTGCCCCTCTAAGGACAGCGATGCCCGCCAACGAAACCGCTCCTCCCGTCAAGAAGAAGGGACGACGCGCCCGTCTGATCGTGCTCGTCCTGGTCCTGGCTCTCGTCGCGGGCCTCGGCTACGGGGCGTACTGGAGCGTGGACGGCGTGCGCGCCTCCTTCCCCCAGACGACCGGCTCACTCAAGGTGCCGGGCCTGACCGGGACCGTCGACGTCAAGCGCGACGCCCATGGCATTCCCCAGCTCTACGCAGACAACGACGACGACCTCTTCCGCGCGCAGGGCTTCGTGCACGCGCAGGACCGGTTCTGGGAGATGGACGTACGGCGTCACATGACGTCCGGCCGGCTCTCCGAGATGTTCGGCTCCGGCCAGGTCGAGACCGACGCCTTCCTGCGCACGCTGGGCTGGCGCCAGGTCGCGCAGGCCGAGTACGACACCAAGCTGTCGGCCGAGACCAAGAAGTATCTCCAGGCCTACGCCGACGGGGTCAACGCGTACCTGAAGGGGAAGTCCGGCAAGGACCTCTCCGTCGAGCACGCGGCCCTCGAGCTCAGCGACGACTACCGGCCCGAGCAGTGGTCGCCGGTGGACTCGGTGGCCTGGCTCAAGGCGATGGCGTGGGACCTGCGCGGCAACATGCAGGACGAGATCGACCGCGCGCTGATGGCGACCAAGCTCTCGCAGGCGCAGATCGACGAGCTCTACCCGCCGTACCCCTTCGACCGGAACAAGCCGATCGTCGAGGGCGGGAAGGTCGACGGCGGCAAGTACACCCCGCAGGGCGCCGCGGGCACCGGCACCGGCACCGGGACCGGCACCGGGACCGGCTCGGGCAGCGGATCCGGTGGCGGCAACGCCGTTGGAACCCAGACCTCGACCGTCACGGGCCCGGCCAACGGGCTGGCCGACAACGCCTCCGCCCAGGGCGCGACCGTGGGTCTGCGCACCCAGCTGACCTCCCTCGCCGACACCCTGGACAAGATCCCCGCGATCCTCGGCCCCAACGGCAGCGGCATCGGCTCGAACTCCTGGGTCGTCTCCGGCAAGTACACGACGACCGGCAAGCCGCTGCTCGCGAACGACCCGCACCTGTCCCCGCAGCTGCCCTCGGTCTGGTACCAGATGGGCCTGCACTGCCGCGCGGTCTCGGCCCAGTGCCAGTACGACGTGGCCGGCTACACCTTCTCGGGCATGCCCGGCGTGGTCATAGGCCACAACACCGACATCGCCTGGGGCATGACCAACCTCGGCGCCGACGTCACGGACCTCTACCTGGAGCAGGTCAAGCCGGAGGGCTACGTCCACGACAACCGGGTGCTCCCCTTCGACACCCGTGAAGAGGTCATCAAGATCGCGGGCGGCGACAGCAAGAAGATCACCGTCCGCACCACCAACAACGGCCCGCTCGTCTCGGACCGCAGCGAGGAGCTCGGCACGGTCGGCAGCCGCGCCCCCGTCGCCAGCTCCGCCCCCGACCGCGGTGACGGTTACGCCGTCGCCCTGCGCTGGACGGCGCTGGACCCGGGCAAGTCCATGGACGCGGTCTTCAGGCTCGACAGGGCCAAGACCTTCGACGACTTCCGCAAGGCGGCCGCCGACTTCGAGGTCCCGTCCCAGAACCTGATCTACGCCGACAACAAGGGCCCCAACGGCAACATCGGCTACCAGGCCCCGGGCCGCATTCCCGTCCGCGGCCAGGGCGACGGCCGGATGCCCGCCCCGGGCTGGGACTCCAAGTACGCCTGGAAGGGCGGCAAGGACGGCAACGCCGGCTACATCCCGCAGAGCGAGATGCCCTGGGACTTCAACCCCTCCCGCGGCTACATCGTCACCGCCAACCAGGCGGTCGTGGAGAGCGGCACCGGCGCCGGCAAGTACCCGAACCTGCTGACCACCGACTGGGGCTACGGCGCCCGCAGCCAGCGGATCAACGACCTCATCGAGGCGAAGATCAAGGACGGCGGGCGGATCTCGACCGACGACATGCGCACCATGCAGATGGACAACAGCAGCGAGATCGCCGCGCTGCTGACCCCGATGCTGGCGAAGATAGAGGTCTCGGACCCGGGCGTGCGGGCGGCGCAGAAGCTGCTCGACGGCTGGAACTACACGCAGGAGCCCGATTCCGCGGCCGCGGCCTACTTCAACGCGGTCTGGCGCAACATCCTCAAGCTGTCCTTCGGCGACAAGATGCCCAAGGAGCTGCGGATCGAGGGCAGCTGCATGAGTGTCGTCGGCAACGGCACCGGCCCCGCCGACGACCTCGCCAAGACGGTCCGCGAATGCGGCACCCGTGACTCCGACTCCGCGCAGCCCGACGGCGGCGACCGCTGGTTCGAGGTGGTCCGTCGCCTGGTCAAGGACGAGAAGTCGCCGTGGTGGACCTCGCCGAGGACCGTGACCCAGCCGGCGGCCACCACCCGCGACGAGCTCTTCGCCCGGGCCATGCGGGACGCGCGCTGGGAGCTGACCGCCAAGCTCGGCAAGGACCAGTCCACCTGGAGCTGGGGCCGCCTGCACCAGCTGACGCTGAAGAACCAGACGATCGGCACCGAGGGCCCCGGCTTCATGCAGTGGCTCCTCAACCGCGGCCCGTGGGACGTGGGCGGCGGCGAGGCCACGGTCAACGCGACCGGCTGGAACGCCTCCAGCGGGTACGGGGTCACGTGGGTGCCGTCGATGCGGATGGTCGTGAACCTCAACGACCTCGACAAGTCGCGCTGGATCAACCTGACGGGTGCCTCGGGGCACGCGTACAACGCGCACTACACGGACCAGACGACGATGTGGGCCAAGGGCGAGCTGCTGGAGTGGCCCTTCGGCAAGGACGCCGTCGAGAAGGCCACGGTCGACACCCTGACCCTCAAGCCCGAGGGCTCGTAAGGGTCAGGGCGGGGACCCGTGTCGTCATGCGCTGAAGCGGCGCACCCCTGACGGGGTCGCCACCGCTTGTACGGGGTGGTCGTGCGGTTCCTCCGGGACCCGCGCGACCACCTCGTCGTCGTAGAGGAGCACGACCAGCGCGGGATGCGCCCCGGCGCGCGCCAGCCGCTCCAGCACCCGGTCGTACGAGCCTCCACCGCGGCCGAGGCGCATACCGCGGCCGTCCACCGCGAGCCCGGGCAGCAGCACGGCGTCGGCCCCGGTGACCGCGTCCGGTCCGAGCGCGGGGCCGGTCGGCTCCAGCAGCCGCATCTTGCCCGGGTGGGCGGCCTCGGCGAGTGCGGCCGGGCCTTCGTACGCGGCCCAGTCGAGGTCGTTGTCGGGCAGCAGCAGTGGGAGCAGGACCCGCTTGCCGGCCGTGCGCAAGGCGTCGAGGAGGTCCCGGGTGCCGGGTTCGGTGCCGATCGAGACGTACGCCGCCACCGTGCGGGCGTCGGCCAGTTCGGGCAGTTCGAAAGCCGTGACGGCGAGTGCGGTGGCCGCCGTACGGCAGTGTTCGGCGGACAAGGCGCGGCGCGCGGCGAGCAGTTCTCGGCGCAGTTCGGCCTTGGCGGAGGCGTTGGGCGGGTTCTCTGCCACGAGGAAATCAAATATCCTTCCGAATCAGGGCATATCGGGATCTAACTGCCGCGTTCTCGTCCGGTGTTCGACGGAAGACCACTATCGTTCGGGGCATGACTATGTTGCACCCCGTGATCAAGAAGGCCGTGATTCCGGCCGCTGGCCTCGGCACTCGCTTCCTCCCGGCGACCAAGGCGACCCCGAAGGAAATGCTCCCGGTTGTGGACAAGCCGGCCATCCAGTACGTGGTCGAGGAGGCCGTCGGGGCCGGGCTCGATGACGTTCTCATGATCACTGGGCGTAACAAGCGTGCCCTGGAAGACCACTTCGACCGGAACTACGAGCTGGAGTCGGCCCTCATCGCCAAGGGCGACGACGACCGCCTGAAGAAGGTCCAGGAGTCCAGTGACCTGGCCACCATGCACTACGTCCGCCAGGGCGACCCGCGGGGCCTGGGCCACGCGGTGCTGTGCGCCGAGCCGCACGTCGGCCGCGAGCCCTTCGCCGTCCTGCTCGGTGACGACCTCATCGACCCCCGCGACCCGCTGCTGCGCCAGATGGCCGACATCTACGCCCGTACCGGCGGCACCGTCATCGCGCTCATGGAGGTCGACCCGGCCAGCGTCCACCTCTACGGCTGCGCCGCCGTAGAGGCCACGGACGAGGCGGACGTGGTCCGCATCACCGGCCTCGTCGAGAAGCCGGACCCCGAGGACGCGCCCAGCAATTACGCGGTCATCGGACGTTACGTCCTCAACCCCGCGATCTTCGACATACTGCGGGAGACCGAGCCGGGCCGCGGTGGGGAGATCCAGCTCACCGACGCCCTGCAGAAGCTGGCCGCCGACGAGACCGTCGGTGGTCCGGTGCACGGCGTGATCTTCCGGGGCCGTCGCTACGACACCGGGGACCGCGGCGACTACCTGCGGGCCATCGTCCGCCTCGCGTGCGAGCGCGAGGACCTGGGCCCCGAGTTCCGCACCTGGCTTCACCGTTACGTCACGGAGGAGATGTAGCACCTTGAGCAGTTCCGCACCGCAGGACACCGGCCACCGTCTGTGGTCCGTGGACGAGCACCTCGCGGACGTCCTCTCGGCCGTCCGGCCGTTGGAGCCCATCGAGCTCCAACTGCTGGACGCCCAGGGCTGTGTCCTGGTCGAGGACGTGACCGTGCCCGTCGCCCTCCCGCCCTTCGACAACAGCTCCATGGACGGCTACGCCGTCCGAACGGCCGACGTCCAGGGTGCGAGCGAGGAGTTCCCCGCGGTGCTGACGGTCGTCGGGGACGTCGCGGCGGGCAGCGGTGAGCTGCCCACCGTCGGCCCCGGCGAGGCTGCCCGGATCATGACCGGCGCCCCGCTGCCGCCCGGCGCGGAAGCCGTCGTACCGGTCGAGTGGACCGACGGCGGCACGGGCGGCGGCGCGGCCGCCGGGATGACCCCGGCCAGCGCCGCCCCCGAGCACGCGAGCGGCGAGGTACGGGTGCACCGCGCCGCCGAGGCGCGGGCGCACGTCCGCGCGCGCGGCAGCGACGTACAGGCCGGTGACCTGGCCCTCGCCGCCGGCACGATCCTCGGGCCGCCGCAGATCGCCCTGCTGGCCGCCATCGGGCGCGGCACTGTACGGGTGCGGCCGCGCCCCCGCGTGGTGGTCATGTCCACCGGCAGCGAGCTGGTCCAGCCGGGCGAGGCGCTCACAGCGGGCACCATCTACGACTCCAACAGCTTCGCGCTGGCCGCGGCCGCGCGGGACGCCGGCGCCATCGCCTACCGGGTCGGCGCCGTCGCGGACGACGCCGACACCCTGCGCGCCACCATCGAGGACCAGCTGATCAGGGCGGACCTGCTGGTCACCACGGGTGGAGTCAGCGTCGGCGCGTACGACGTCGTCAAGGAGGCGCTGTCCTCGGTCGGGCAGTCCGACGCGGTCGAGGGCGCGGGCGAGGACGTCGACGGCGGCCGGATGGACTTCCGCAAGCTCGCGATGCAGCCCGGCAAGCCGCAGGGCTTCGGCACGATCGGCCCCGACCACACCCCGCTGCTGGCGCTGCCCGGCAACCCGGTGTCCTCGTACGTCTCCTTCGAGCTGTTCGTGCGGCCCGCGATCCGCGCCCTCATGGGGCTGCCGGAGTCCGAGGTCCGGCGGCCGAGCCTGCGCGCGGTGCTGAGCGCCGACAAGGCACTCGGCTCCCCGGCCGGCCGCCGCCAGTTCCTGCGCGGCAAGTACGACGCCGAGAGCGGCACGGTCAGCCCGGTCGGCGGATCGGGCTCCCACCTGATCGCCGCGCTGGCGCACGCGGACTCCCTGATGGTCGTACCGGAGGACGTCACCTCCGTGGAGCCGGGGACCGAGCTGGAAGTGATCCTGCTCGGCTGAAGTCGAGCAGGTGCGGGTAGCGTGTGTCGCACCACACAGGCTCCCCGGGAGCCCAGAGCGGAGCGGCGCAGCAATGAGTACCGAAAGCAGGCTCACCCACATCGACGAGGCCGGGGCGGCCCGGATGGTCGACGTGTCCGGGAAGGACGTCACCACCCGGACGGCACGGGCCAGCGGACGCGTAATCGTCGCCCCGCGGGTGATCGAGCTGCTGCGCGGCGAGGGCGTCCCCAAGGGCGCCGCCCGCGC
>NZ_JBSGZP010000150.1:0-12830 GCF_053611065.1 Streptomyces sp. NPDC054840 | reverse complement strand
CCGTGGCGCCCCGGATCCCCGGCCCCCCGGGCCTCCCCAGCACTCCCGACTCCAGCTCTCCGCACCGAAGAAGGGTCACGGCAGAAACGATGACACCGAAGACGAAGGCGGCCGCAGACGGCAGCGGCCTGGTGGAGATGGCCTGGGATCCGATCACCCGGATCGTGGGCAGTCTCGGCATCCACACGAAGATCGACTTCAAGCAGAAGCGGGTCGCGGAGTGCTACAGCACCTCGTCGGTCTTCCGCGGCTACAGCGTCTTCATGCGCGGCAAGGACCCCCGCGACGCGCACTTCATCACCAGCCGCATCTGCGGCATCTGCGGTGACAACCACGCCACCTGCTCGGTGTACGCGCAGAACATGGCCTACGGGGTGAAGCCGCCCCACCTCGCCGAGTGGATCATCAACCTGGGCGAGTCCGCGGAGTACATGTTCGACCACAACATCTTCCAGGAGAACCTGGTCGGGGTCGACTACTGCGAGAAGATGGTCCGCGAGACCAACCCGGGCGTCCTGGAGCTTGCCGAGCGCACTCCCGCCCCGCACGCCGGCGAGCACGGGTACAAGACCATCGCCGACATCATGCGCTCCCTCAACCCCATCGAGGGCGAGTTCTACCGCGAGGCGCTCCAGGTCTCCCGCTACACGCGCGAGATGTTCTGCCTGATGGAGGGCCGCCACGTGCACCCCTCCACCCTCTACCCGGGCGGCGTCGGCACCATCGCCTCCGTCCAGCTCTTCACGGACTACATGAGCCGCCTCATGCGGTACTGCGAGTTCATGAAGAAGGTCGTCCCGCTCCACGACGACCTGTTCGACTTCTTCTACGAGGCCCTGCCCGGGTACGAGGAGGTCGGCCGCCGGCGCGTCCTCCTCGGCTGCTGGGGCGCCCTCAACGACCCCGAGTACTGCGACTTCACGTACGCCAACATGACCGACTGGGGACGGAAGATGTTCGTCACCCCGGGCGTGATCGTCGACGGCAAGCTGGTCACCAACGACCTCACCGAGATCAACCTCGGCATCCGCATCCTGCTCGGCAGCTCGTACTACGACGACTGGCAGGGCCAGGAGCAGTTCGTCACCCACGACCCGCTCGGTAACCCGGTCGACCCGCGCCACCCGTGGAACCAGCACACCATCCCGGCCCCGCAGAAGCGCAACTTCGACGACAAGTACAGCTGGGTCATGTCGCCCCGCTGGTTCGACGGCAAGGAACACCTGGCCCTGGACACCGGCGGCGGCCCCATCGCCCGCCTGTGGTCCACCGCCCTGTCGGGCCTGGTCCACACCGACTACGTGCAGGCCACCGGTCACAGCGTCGTGATCACCCTGCCGCGCACGATGACCAAGCCCGAGACCCGCTTCGAGTGGAAGATCCCGAAGTGGAGCAACGCGCTGGAACGCAACCGCGCGCGCACCTACTTCCAGGCCTACGCGGCCGCCATCGCCCTGCACTGCGCCGAGAAGGGCCTCGCCGAGGTCCGCGCCGGGCGCACGCAGACCTGGGAGAAGTTCGAGGTTCCGGACGAGGGACTCGGCGTCGGCTTCACCGAGGCCGTGCGCGGCGTGCTCTCGCACCACATGGTGATCCGCGACGGGAAGATCGCCAACTACCACCCGTACCCGCCGACCCCGTGGAACGCCAGCACCCGCGACACCTTCGGCACGCCCGGACCGTACGAGGACGCCGTGCAGAACACCCCGATCTTCGAGGAGAACACCCCGGAGAACTTCAAGGGCATCGACATCATGCGCGCGGTCCGCAGCTTCGACCCCTGTCTGCCCTGCGGAGTCCACATGTACGTCGGCGGCGGCAAGACGGTCAAGACGATGCACGTGCCCACCGGTCTGAGCGGACTGGGCGGATGAGGGCCGCGATCGACGGCCCCCAGGCCGGGCGCCGGGTCGAGGAGGTGCTCGACCGGCTCGCCTCCACCGGCGACCGGGCGGCGTGCGCGGCGGCGGAGGAACTGGTCCGCGTCCTCATGGACTTCTACGGAGCCGGGCTCGCCCGGATCGTCGAGAAGCTCGGCGACGGCCCGCTCGAGGCGGTCTACGACGACGAACTCGTGGCGAGCCTGCTCTCCCTGCACGGCCTGCACCCCGAGGACGTCCACACCCGCATCGACCGCGCCCTGGCCGCCCACGGCGAACCGGTGGAACTGCTCGGCTTCGACGCGGACACCGGCGTCCTGCGGCTGCGCCCCGCCGCCGCCTCCACCGGCTGCGGCTGCGGCTCCGGTTCCGGCGGCGGGCGCGAAGCCGGGCGGACGCTGGAGGACACCCTGGCCTGCTTCGCCCCCGAGGTGACGAGCGTGGAGCAGGAGCCCGCCGCGGACTCGGCCCCCGCCCTCCTGCAGATCGGCACCCGGCCCCCGACCCCGGCGCGGGTGCCGTGAGCGGGCCCGGGCTGCTGCACGACGGCTCGCGCGCGCCGCGCGGGCTGCGCCGGTTCGCGGGCCCGCGCCCGCCCCGGCCCGAGACCTGCGAACTGTGCGGGGTCGCCGTGCCCCAGGACGGCCACCGCCACCTGGTGCAGACCGAACAGCGCACGCTGATCTGCGCCTGCACCGCCTGCTCCCTGCTGTTCGACCGGCCGGGCGCGGCCACCGGCCGGCTGCGGGCCGTACCGGACCGCTACCTCACCGACCCCGCCCATCGGCTCGACGACGGCGCGTGGGAACTCCTCCAGATCCCGGTCGGCGTCGCGTTCTTCTTCCGCAACGCCGCCCTCGACCGGCTGGTCGCCCTCTACCCGAGCCCGGCCGGAGCCACCGAGAGCGAACTCGACTCCGAGACCTGGCAGACCGTACTCGGCAGCGGCCGGCTGTCCACCCTCCTCGAACCCGACGTCGAGGCGCTGCTGCTGCGCCGCTCGGAGGGCCGCACCGACTGCTACCTGGTGCCGATCGACATCTGCTACGAGCTGGTGGGGCGGATGCGGCTGCTGTGGCAGGGCTTCGACGGTGGTGCGGAGGCCCGGGCCGCGCTGAAGTCCTTCTTCGAGCAGGTGGAACGCCGGGCCAGGGCCCTGCCCCCGACGGCGGACGAGGACGGGATCCGATGACGGAATTCGCCTTCACCTGCACCGGGGTGCGCGCCGACCCCTACGCGGCCGGCCCCACCCTCGTCTTCCGGCTGCGGATCACCGCGGCCGGCGGCGCCCGGGTGCACGCCATCGCCCTGCGCTGCCAGATCCGCATCGAACCGGCCCGGCGCGGCTACGGCCCCGCCGAGGCGGAAGGGCTCGCGGACCTGTTCGGCGAGCGCTCCCGCTGGGGCAACACCCTCCAGCCCGTGCAGTTCGCCCAGGTCTCCGTCATGGTCCCCAGCTTCACCGGCGAGACCGAGACCGACCTGGTCGTGCCCTGCACCTACGACATGGACATCGCCGCCACCCGGTACTTCGAGGCTCTCGCGGAGGGCGAGGTGCCGCTGCTGATGCTGTTCTCCGGCACCGCCTTCACCGGTGACGCCGGCTTCCGCGTCGAACCGGTGCCCTGGGACCGCGAAGCCGCGTACCGCATGCCCGTGGCCGTGTGGCGCGAGATGGTCGAACAGCACTTCCCCGGCTGCGGCTGGCTCCGGCTGCCCCGCGACGCCATGGACGAGCTGCTCGCCTTCCGCTCCCGCCACGCCCTCGCCTCGTGGGAGGCGACCGTACGGGCCCTGCTGGACGCGGCCGCCCCGCCGGAGCCGCAGACCCCACCGGGTCCCGTCCGGCTGGGCGCGATCCTGCCGCGCCTCACGGAGAGGGCGGCTCCATGACCACGACGACCACCGACCACTCCCGCTTCGCGGTCGCCCGGCAGGTGGCCGACGCGGTCCTGCTGGAGGGGTATGTGCTCTACCCCTACCGGGCCTCGGCCGCGAAGAACCGGCTGCGCTGGCAGTTCGGTGTCCTCGTACCCCCGGCCTGGGGCCGCGCGCACGAGGAGCACGTCTTCCAGCAGACCGAGATCCTGATGGAACCGAGGGGCGCGGCGACCCTCGCCGTGGAGCTGCGCTTCCTGCACGCGCAGCGGCGTACGGTCCAACAGGCGGCGGACGGCAGCGGGTTCACCGAGGTCGCCGAGCTGCACCTGGCCGACCGGGTCCTCGTGCCCTGGGACGAGGGCACCGAGGAACGGATCGAGGTGACCGTCCCCGTCGCCGAGCTGCTGGGCGACGAAGGCGTCACCTTCCCCTTCCGCCGCCCCGCCCGCGTCGACACCGAGCCCGTCCAGGACGCCGACGGGCGCACCGTGGGCCGCCTGGTGCGCCGTACCGAGGAGATCGAGGGCGTGCTGCGGCTGCAGGCCACCGAACTCCCCGGCGCCTACCGCGTGTTCCGGCTCCGGACGGTGGTGGAGAACACCAGCCCGTGGAGCCCGCCCCCCGGAGCGGGCCCCGTCGACCGCGAGGCCGCCCTGCCCCACTCGCTGGTCGCCGCCCACCTGCTGCTGGGCCTGGACTCCGGCTCCTTCCTCTCGATGACCGACCCGCCCGAATGGGCCCGGCAGGCCGTGGCCGCCTGCGAGAACCGGCACACCTGGCCGGTGCTCGCGGGCGAACCCGGCCGCACCGACGTGGTCCTGTCCTCCCCGATCATCCTGGAGGACCACCCGGCCATCGCCCCCGAGAGCGCCGGCGCCATGTACGACGCCACCGAGATCGACGAGATCCTCGCCCTGCGCACGGCCGCCCTGACCGAGCAGGAGAAGCGCGAGGCCCGGGGCACCGACGCCCGGGCGGCCGCCGTGATCGACCTCGCCGACTCGATGCCGCCCGAGGTGCTGGAGCGGCTGCACGGCGCCGTACGCGCCCTGCGGGAGGTCACGGGCCCCGAGCAGCCCCCGCTCATCGCGGAACTCGCCACCGGGGAGGCCGTGTTCCGGCCCGACACGCCCTGGTGGGATCCGGCCCGGGCGGACACCGCGGACCCGGCCCGCGACCGGATCACGATCGACGGTGCCTCGGTGGGCCCCGGCAGCCGCCTCCGACTGCGCCCCGGGCTGCGGCGCACCGATGCCCAGGACCTGTTCCTCCAGGGCCGTACCGCGCTGGTCGAGGCCGTGCTGCACGACGTCGACGGGGGAGTGCACCTCGCCGTCACCGTGGAGGACGATCCGGGCGCCGACATCCGGCGGGAACAGGGCAGGTTCCTCTACTTCCAGCCCGACGAGGTCACCCCCCTGGAGGACGCGTGAACGAACGGGTCCTGGTCGCGGGCATCGGCAACGTCTTCCTCGGCGACGACGGCTTCGGCGTCGAGACCGTGCGGGCACTGGCCGAGCACCCCCTGCCCGACGGGGTCGAGGTGGTGGACTTCGGGGTGCGCGGCGTCCACCTCGCCTACCAGCTCCTCGACGGCTACGACACGCTCCTGCTGGTCGACGCCACCGCTCGCGGCGGCGAGCCGGGCACGCTCTACCTCATCGACGCCGACGCCGACGCCGACGCCGACGCCGGGGCACCGCCGCCGCCCGTCCTCGACGGCCACCACATGTCCCCCGACGCCGTCCTCGCCCTGCTGGACACCCTGTGCGCCGGGACGGGCGCCACCCCGCCCCGGCGCACACTCGTCCTCGGCTGCGAACCGGCCGGTGTCGAGGAGGGCATCGGACTGAGCGCACCCGTGGCCGCCGCCGTACCGGAGGCCGTACGCACGGTCCTGGACCTGATCCACGGCCGGACCCATGACGAAACCGACCGGCCTCGCCGCGAACTGAGGAGAACTCCATGAAGAAGGCCTTGATCGGCGGGGCCGCGGTCGCCGCCCTCACCGCCGTCCTGCTACTGCCGGTCCTCCCCGACCTCCGCCGCTACCTGCGCATGCGCCGGATGTGACACCGCCGCGGGCGCGGCCGTGGACGCGGGTGCCGACACGAGCGTCCGAATGGCGTACGGGGCGGGCCGCGCACCGGCGTGCCCGACCGCACGGACCCCGTCCCGCCGGTTCAATGAGCCCCGGCAGGACGGAGTCCGATGCACGAGATGTCGATCGCCATGGCCGTCGTGGGCCAGGTGGAAGAGGCGGCCCGGGCGGGCGGCGCACAGGCCGTCACCTCCGTACGGCTGCGGGTCGGTGAGCTGGCGGGCGTGGTTCCCGACGCGCTGGCCTTCTGTTTCGAACTGGCCTGCGCCGGAACGGTCCTCGAAGGCGCCGAGCTCCTCACGGAGTCCGTGACGGCCCGCGCCCGCTGTGGCTCCTGCCCCGGCACCTGGGCGGTGGGCATGCCCCCGGAGCTGTGCTGCCCCGGTTGCGGCAGGGCCACCGACGTGGAACTGCTTTCGGGCCGTGAGCTGGAGATCCTCAGCGTGCGCTGGGAAGACGGCCCCGCCGGTGCCCGTACCCGCGAACCGATTCCCGAGGAGGCCTGAACCATGTGCCGAGTGGTCGATCTACGGCAGGCGGTGCTCGCCAAGAACGACGTCGCCGCCCGGGTCCTGCGCACCGAACTCACCGCCCGCGGTACGACGGTGGTCAATCTGCTCTCCAGCCCCGGCAGCGGCAAGACGGCGCTGCTGGAGCGCGAACTGCTCCTCGCGCGGGAGCGCGGCGTGTCCGTGGCCGCGCTCACGGCGGACCTGGCCACCGAGAACGACGCGGTACGGCTGGCGCGTTCGGGCGTACCGGTCAAGCAGGTCCTCACCGACGGGCTGTGCCACCTGGAGGCCGCGATGCTCGGCCGGCACCTGGACGGCTGGCTGCCCGAGGACACCCGGCTGCTCTTCGTGGAGAACGTGGGCAACCTGGTCTGTCCGGCCGGCTACGACCTGGGGGAATCGCTGCGGGTGGTGCTCGCCTCGGTGACCGAGGGCGAGGACAAGCCGCTGAAGTACCCGACCGCCTTCGGGCTGGCCCAGCTGATCGTGGTCACCAAGACCGACATCGCGCGGGCCGTCGAGTTCGACGAGGCCGCCTTCCGCGCCAACGTCGAACAGGTCAATCCCGGTGTGGAGGTGGTGCTCACCTCGGCGCGCGCGGGTGCGGGCCTGGGTGTCCTGCTCGACCGGGCGCTGGCGGCCGGGTCGGGTACGGGGACGCACACACCGGTGATGGCGCGTCAGCAGCACGGGTACGGCCACGGCCACGCGCACGGCCACGGCCACGAGCACGACCACGACCACGACCACGAGCACGAGCATGACCACGACGCGGGCCACGACGACGGCCACGACCCCGAGCGCGAACACCCGCACGTCCACACGGTCGCGCAGACCCGCTGATGGAGGCCGTGCAGCGGCGCCGGATCACCGTCCGGGGCGTGGTCCAGGGCGTCGGCTTCCGGCCCTACGTCTACACCCGCGCGACCGGGCTGGGCCTGGCCGGGCACGTCACCAACACCCCCGACGGCGTCGTCGCGGAGGTCGAGGGCGCCCCGGCGGCGGTCGTGCGGTTCTGCGAACGGCTCGCGGCGGACGCGCCGCCCCTGGCCGTCGTCGACGCCGTCGACCACTGGGAGGTACCCGTCGCGGGCGGCACCGGATTCACCATCATCGCCTCCCGGACCGGCGGTCCCGCCCGCACGCTCGTCTCCCCGGACGTGGCCACCTGCGCCGACTGCCTCACCGAACTGGCCGACCCGGCCGACCGCCGCCACCGGCACCCCTTCATCACCTGCACCCACTGCGGGCCGCGCTTCACCATCGTCACCGGGCTGCCGTACGACCGCGCCCACACGACCATGGCCCCCTTCCCCATGTGCACCGACTGCGCCCGCGAGTACGAGGACCCGGCCGACCGCCGCTTCCACGCCCAGCCCGTCGCCTGCCCGGCCTGCGGCCCCCGCCTCAGGCTGCTCACCGGGCGACCGCCCCGCGAGAGCACCGCAGCCGACCCGGTCGCCGAGGCCCGGCGGCTCCTGGCGGCCGGCGCGATCCTCGCCGTCAAGGGCCTGGGCGGCTACCACCTGGCCTGCGACGCCACCCGGCCGGGCGCCGTCGCCGAGCTGCGCCGGCGCAAGGCCCGCGGGGACAAGCCCTTCGCCCTGATGGCCCGGGACCTCGCCGACGCCGAGCGGTTCGCGCACATCGGCCCCGAGGAACGGGCCCTCCTCACGGGCGGCGTACGGCCCATCGTGCTGCTCCGCCGCCGCGCCGGTACGGACGGCCCGGACCGGGTCGCCCCCGGCTGCCCCGACCTCGGGGTGATGCTTCCGTACACACCCGTCCACCACCTGCTGCTCGGCCTGCCCGGGGATCCCCCGGGGCCCCGGCTGCTCGTCATGACCAGTGGGAACCTGGCGGGCGAGCCCATCGTCACCGACGACGACGAGGCCCAGGACCGGCTCGCCTCCCTCGCCGACGGCTGGCTCACGCACGACCGTCCCATCCACGTCCCGTGCGACGACTCCGTGGTCCGGGTGTGCGACGGCGAGACGCTGACGGTACGCCGCTCGCGCGGGTACGCCCCGCTGCCGCTGACCCTGCCGGTGTCCGTCCCCGCGAGCCTCGCCGCGGGCGGGGACCTGAAGAACACCTTCTGCCTCGGCGAAGGCCGTCAGGCCTGGCTGTCCGCCCACATCGGCGACATGGACGACCTCGCGACCCAGTACGCCCTCGAAGGTGCAGAGCGGCAGCTGGAGTCCATCACCGGAGTCGCCCCCGTGCTCCTCTCCGCCGACCGGCACCCCGGCTACCGCTCGACCCGGTGGGCGGAGCGCGCCGCGGGAGCCCGGCCGCTCGTCCGCGTCCAGCACCACCACGCGCACATCGCCTCCCTCATGGCGGAGCACGGTCTGGATGGCGGCCGCCCGGTGATCGGGGTCGCCTTCGACGGCACCGGTTACGGCGGCGACGGCGCCGTATGGGGCGGCGAGGTCCTCCTCGCCGACTACGCAGGATTCACCCGGTTCGCCCACCTCGCCTACGTCCCGCTGCCGGGCGGCGACGCGGCCGTGCACCGCCCGTACCGCATGGCGCTGTCCCACCTGCGGGCCGCGGGCATCGACCGGAGCCCGGACCTGCCCTGCGTCGAAGCCTGCCCACCGGAAGAAATGCGGCTGTTGGAACGCCAGTTGGAACGCGGGCTGAACTGCGTCCCGACCTCCAGCATGGGCCGCCTCTTCGACACCGTTTCCTCCCTGACCGGCATCTGCCACCTGGCCGGCTACGAGGCGCAGGCTGCGATCGAGCTGGAGGGCGCCGCTCTGGGCGCGAGCGAAGCCGATGCCGGACCCTGCTACGCCTTCGGCCTCCGCGCGGCGTCCGCCCCCGACGGCGGGCCGGTCACCGCCGATCCGGCACCCGTACTCGCCGCCGTGGTGGCCGACGTCCGCGCCGGTACGGCACCGGCGCTCATCGCCGCCCGCTTCCACGTTTCCGTCGCCGCCCTCGTCGCCACGCTCTGCGCACGCGCGCGCGAGCGGCACGGCCTGGACACCGTCGCCCTGACCGGCGGGGTCTTCGCCAACACCCTGCTCTCCTCGCAGTGCGCCCGGCGCCTGCGCACGGCCGGATTCACCGTCCTGCGGCACGGCCGGGTCCCCCCGAACGACGGCGGGCTGTCCCTCGGCCAGCTCATGGTGGCCGCCGCGCACCACACCCCCTCACACTCCTGACCCATCCCCTACAGACCCACAGCAAGGAGAAACCCATGTGCCTGGCGGTGCCCGGCAGAGTGCTCGACATCGGGGAGAAGGACGGCACCCGCATGGCCACCGTCGACTTCGGCGGTGTGCAGAAGGAGGTGTGCCTGGAGTACCTGCCCGACCTCCAGGTGGGCGAGTACGCCATCGTCCACGTCGGCTTCGCCCTCCAGCGCCTCGACGAGGAGTCGGCCAAGCAGACCCTCGAACTCTTCGCGCAGCTCGGCATGCTCCAGGAGGAGTTCGGAGACCCCTGGGAGCAGGCCGCAGCGGTCGGCGGCGAGCCCTGGCCCTTCACCGACGACCCCGACCCCGACCCCGACGCCGACCCCGACCCCGACCCCGACCCCGAACCCGGGCCCGGGCCCGGGCCCGCGCTCGCCGCACCGCAGGAGGAAGTCCGGCCGTGAAGTACATCGAGGAGTTCCAGGACCCCGACCTCGCCCGCCGGCTGCTGGACGACATCCATGCCACCGTGACCCGGCCCTGGGCCCTGATGGAGGTCTGCGGCGGCCAGACCCACACCATCATCCGGCACGGTATCGACCAACTGCTGCCGGAACAGGTCGAGTTGATCCACGGCCCCGGCTGTCCGGTGTGTGTCACCCCGCTGGAGGTCATCGACAAGGCGCTGGAGATCGCCTCCCGCCCCGATGTGATCTTCTGTTCCTTCGGGGACATGCTCCGGGTGCCCGGGACCGGCCGCGACCTGTTCCAGGTGCGCAGCGAGGGCGGCGACGTACGCGTCGTCTATTCCCCGCTCGACGCCCTGCGGATCGCCCAGGAGAACCCGAAGCGGCAGGTGGTCTTCTTCGGCATCGGCTTCGAGACCACGGCGCCGCCCAACGCCATGACGGTCCACCAGGCCAAGAAGCTGGGCATCCCCAACTTCAGCCTGCTGGTCTCCCACGTCCGGGTGCCCCCGGCGATCGAGGCGATCATGCGGTCACCGAGCTGCCGGGTCCAGGGCTTCCTCGCCGCCGGGCACGTGTGCAGCGTGATGGGCGTGCGCGAGTACCCCGCACTCGCCGCGCGCCACCGGGTCCCGATCGTGGTGACGGGCTTCGAACCGCTGGACATCCTGGAGGGCGTACGCCGGGCCGTACGCCAGCTGGAGCGCGGCGAGCACACCGTGGACAACGCCTACGCGCGCGCCGTGCGCCCCGAGGGGAATCCGGCCGCCCTCGCCATGCTGGAGGACGTCTTCGAGGTCACCGACCGGGCCTGGCGGGGCATCGGCGTCATCCCCGACAGCGGCTGGCGGCTGTCCGCCCGCTACCGGGACTTCGACGCCGAACACCGCTTCTCCGTCACCGGAATCAACACCCGGGAACCGGCCGAGTGCCGCAGCGGCGAGGTGCTCCAGGGGCTGCTGAAACCGCACGAGTGCGAGGCCTTCGGCACGCTGTGCACCCCGCGCAGCCCGCTCGGCGCCACCATGGTCTCCAGCGAGGGCGCCTGCGCCGCCTACTACCTCTACCGGCGGCTGGAGCTGGGGACCGTGCCCGCGGCCAAGGCCGGCAGGACCGCCCCGACCGCCCCGCGGGAGGCGAGCCCCGTTGTCTGACACCGCACTCGACATCACGGGCTGGACCTGCCCGGCCCCGCTGCGCGACCGCCCCCGTGTGGTGATGGGCCACGGCGGCGGCGGCGCACTCTCCGCCGAGCTGGTCCAGCACCTCTTCGCCCCCGCCTTCGGCGGCGACGTGCTCGCCCAGCTCGGGGACTCCGCGGCCGTCTCCCTGGGCGGGGTCCGGCTGGCCTTCTCCACCGACTCGTACGTGGTGCGGCCGCTGTTCTTCCCCGGCGGTTCCATCGGCGACCTCGCGGTCAACGGCACCGTCAACGACCTCGCCATGAGCGGCGCCCGAGCGGCCTACCTGTCCTGCGGGTTCATCCTGGAGGAGGGCGTCGAGATGTCGGTGGTGGCCCGCGTGGCCGAGGCCATGGGCGCGGCCGCGCGGGCCGCGGGCGTGGAGGTGGCCACCGGCGACACCAAGGTCGTGGAAGCGGGCCACGGCGACGGCATCTACATCAACACCGCGGGCATCGGGATCATCCCCGACGGGGTGGACCTGCGCCCGCAGCGCGTCGTCCCCGGTGACGTGGTCATCGTCAGCGGCGAGATCGGCCTCCACGGCGTGGCGATCATGAGTGTCCGCGAGGGCCTGGAATTCGGCGTGGACATCCAGAGCGACTGCGCGGCCCTGGGCGGCCTCGTGCGGAGCATGCTCGCGGTCACCCCCGACCTGCACGTCCTGCGCGACCCCACCCGGGGCGGCCTGGCGGCCTCCCTCAACGAGATCGCGGCCGCCTCGGGCACCGGCGTCGTGATCCAGGAGGGCCGCGTCCCGGTCCCGGCGGCCGTCGCGAACGCCTGCGCGATCCTCGGACTCGACCCGCTCTACGTGGCCAACGAGGGCAAGCTGGTCGCCTTCGTGCCGCGCGAGCACGCCGACGCCGTCCTCGACGCCATGCGCGCCCATCCGCTGGGCCGTCACGCGGCGGTGATCGGCGAGGCCGTCGACGCCCACCCGGGCCTGGTGGTGGCCCGCACCACCCTCGGCGGCACCCGCGTGGTCGACCTGCCGATCGGGGAGCAGCTGCCGCGCATCTGCTGACCGGTGCGCACGATGGATGCCGGCCCCGATGTGCGAGGCCGGCCGGGCGGGCGAAGCCGGGGGTGTCCGCGGAGTCCCTTCCCGGCCACCGCCGGGAGGCGCCCGCGGGCTCTCGGCGCCGGGCTCACGGCGCTGGGCTCACGGCGCTGGGCTCACGGCGCTGGGCTCACGGCGGCCGCGGCCGCCCGCGATGAACACCCCCTGCGTCTCGACGGCGTCGACGCGGAGCGGCTCGTGCCCTCGGCCGTGAACCCGCTCCCGCGCCCTCGCCCGGCCCACGGAAAGGAGCGGGGCCATGCCGGCATCCGATGATGCGAGGACCACCGGCCCCGGAGCCCCGGCCGGGCCCCGGCCCCGCCGGCGTGGGTACCGCCGGGCCGGCGCCTGGCTGGCCATGGCCCTGGCAGTCTGGGCAGCGGTGGCCGGGGCCACCCTGCCCAACGGGCTCGTCCTGGCGGCCGGCCTGGTCGTGGCCGCGCTGGCGGTGAACAGGCTGGGCGCGGAGCCCCGTACGCATCGCCGGACGAAGCCCATGGCCCCTCCCTGACCGCTGGGCCGTCTCTTTCGGATCTTGTCGGCCGAGCCTGCGGAGTCCGGTGCCGTGCCCGGCAAGGCGGGGGGCGCCCGCGTAC
>NZ_JBSGZP010000149.1:0-12959 GCF_053611065.1 Streptomyces sp. NPDC054840 | reverse complement strand
GCACCGGCGTGCGAGGCGGCCCCGGCCCGGCGACCAACCCGCCCGCCACGTTCTGTCCGGCGGTCGATCGATCGTGCGCTCGACCTCGCTGATCTGGTAAACATGCAGGTCAGGAGGACGGACTCTGCCGAGTCCGCCCCCTTCGTTGTTACCGTGCTGGATCGGTGCTGAATATTCCGACGCGGAGTCAGTGGCGATCAGGTCTCGTAAACGGTGGATCGGTGTCCTACGTGAACGACCCAGATCACCAGCTCCCCGTTGTCGATCGTGTAGACGACGCGGTAGTCGCCGACGCCGACGCGCAAGCGGCGGCGCTCGGGCTGAGACACGAGTGCGGTGGTGTTGAAGCCGAGTGGGTCGGTCTCCAGCTCGGTCAGCTTGGCCAGAATGCGTAGCGCCATGTCGCGGGGGATCTTCCGAAGCTCGGCCTGGGCCTCGGGGCGGAAGACAGTTCGGTACTCACTCACCGCGTGCCAGCGTCTCCCTCATGATGTCCTCGATCGGGATGCCGGGCGCGGGGTTGGCCATGCGCTCGTCGATGATCCGGTTGATCTCGCGCTCTTCCCACTTCTGGTACTTGCGCAGAACCTCGATGGAGACGACAGCGGCGACTTCCTTGCCGCGGCGCGTGATCACGGTGGGTACGTCGTCGCGGTCGGCGTGCTCCACGACCTCGGCCAGATGTGCGCGCACGTCGCGGATGGACTCTATGGGCAGCGGCTGCATCATGCACACAAACATTCCAAGGGTCCCATGCGTCCCATGTGTACACCACGGCTGTTTGCCGGCGACTTGCCGCGCCATAAAGGTCATCGCTGCTCGTAGCGGTGATCGAGTCGGTCACACCCAGGCCCGGACCGTACGCATCTCGGTGAGCCCCCCCCCGCAAACCAGCCTGGGGGGCCGCGACGGTCGATCCTGCCGTTGGTCGTCCCGTCGCCACCCTGCCTCCGACGCGCCGCGTTTTTTCGGCATGGGGGTGGGGCCACACGGGTCGGAAGGGAAGCCCGCCGCGGGGTGGCGGCGGCTTCGTCTTCCCGCAGTGCGGGTTTACCACCCCCTGGAGATCTTGAATCGACGGTAGGTGTTGCATGAACATAATTGAGCGCTCCCCTCGGCGTGACAGTCCGCCCCACTCGAGCACCCCATGAGAGAGAAACCATGCACCGCTTGGCCACCGCCCTTCTCGTTTCCGCCATGGCACTGATCGCCCTGCCCGTCACGTCGGCCCAGGCGGCGGCTCCCGTCGCGGTGCCGGTGGCCGGTGTGGCCGGCGATATCGGGTGGGACTCGGGCAAGCCCGCGCCGACGCCGTTCCAGGGCGGCTGAGGGCAAGCCCACTGCCCGCCGCCGCCCTGAGCGGTAACGGTCAGGGAGAGCGGTCCGGGCCTGCCTCCTCGGCAACGTTGTCAAGCAGCCCCGACTTGGCGATCAGGTAGCCCAGTTGGGCCCGGCTGCGACTGCCCAGCTTCGCGGACATCCTCGCGACGTACTCCTGGCACCGACGCACGCTGATGCCGAGCTGCCCGGCCGTCACCGAGTCCGTGTCACCGGCGACGATGTGCCGCATGATCGCCAGTTCCAGGTCGTCGGTGATGCGGGTCGTCGCCCGGTCGCGGCCGGGCGGAGTGAAGGGGACCGCCCTGATCCACGAGCGTTCGAAGAGGGCCACGAGGAACGAGACCATAGCCGGGGCCCGGATCTCCGCCGCTGCCCGGCGGTCGTCGTCGGCGGGGATGAACGCCACCGTCCGGTCGAAGATGATCAGACGGTCGAAGTTCTCGTCCAGCGTCGCCACCTGGGCGCCGCGCTCCTGGATCGCGCGGACGTAATGACGCGTCGCCGAGCTGGACCGGGCGTTGTGCTGATAGATCGTCTTCATCGTCACCCCGCGGTCCAGCATGTCCAGCGTGGACGGCAGTGACTCGCCCAGAACGGCTGCGGACCGGGCACCACCGGGCTGTGAGGTGAGTACTTCGCCACGGCACTCCCGGGCCGCCAGGCGGATGGCCGCATTGATGTTCGGGAAGTCGGTGTGCGTCACATATCCGTAGGCATTCCGAAGATGATTGTTCCGATATTCGGCGACCACCGGAGCCAATTCTTCGCGCACTCGAAGCAAGTTGATCGCCGAGCGGGCGGAGCTTTCGAGTATCTCGGCTACAACGTAACTTCCGATGGTTTCGGGATTCACGGGGGTGAAGCCTGTTTTGCTCTGCTCATCCGGGACTGCGAGGCCGGATGAAAGCAGTCTTTCCAGCGAATCCTCCCGGGCCTCTACCTCCTGGTCTTCGGTAGCGGAGTCCGGCTGGGTCGGCAGGCATGGTGCCGAATCCTGTGCGAGCAACTCCCGGTAGAGCTGAATGTCTTGAGATTGTAGAGATTCGAGACGTGTTTCAAACTTAGGCGTCACGCTGCATTCCCCCATGCTGGCAACCTGTGCTCCCGTTCAGGCTAGTAGACGGCGCCTTCCCACGACATCAGTGCAGGTGGAGACTTTGATCACGTCATGAAGTCCCTCTTGGGAGGGGCATATGCCGGGCCGGGCCGTGCCGCTGTGCCGTCGAACGCATCCCGCCACCGAACCGCTTGTTTTCGGCCTCTTTCGCCATCGGCCGCATGGCCGGGGAATATTCGGAGTGGTGTCGTCAGGTGGATGTGCGGGGGAGGCGGGCTCCCCTGATCCAGTTGCCCCGCGTGTTCCTGCGGCGCAGGTTCCCGCACCGGTTCCGGCCTTGCCCGGAGAACTCCTTCCAGCCAGGATCGAGATGTCTCATTCGCTGAGGCAACGTCGTAAAGAAGCCAATAAAGGGAGTGCGTAGTGACGACCGATGTAATACGGTCAGGGGGCTCGGTCGGCGAGAGCAGCGATCCGTATCGGTACTTCTCGGAAATGGATCTGAAGGAGGCGCTGAACAATCACTCTGCGGACCAGATCAAGCTGTTCCTGGAATCCTGGGAGGACCTTCCGGTCGACGCGTACATGAAAGACGGCGCGGACTACCGCCGCCGTCGGCATGGGTCCTTCCGCTTCGCCGACGGGGATCTCGTGGCGGAGCCCCCGCGAGCCTTCCACCAGTCGGCCCAGGTGAACTCCCTCCACGGCGGCGTCGACCGGCACTTTCCGCCGCTGGTCGCCGAAGTGGCCGCGGGAGGGGTGCTCCACACCCTCATCCGCTTCTTCGCCGAGCGGCTGCCCGGTGACTTCGACCCCGCCACCAGCGGTGTCGGCGTCCACCAGATCCGCATCACCGCGACCCGCGACGCGAAGGGGCTCCCGGCCCCCGAGGGCGTCCACGAGGACGGGCACCACTACGTGGCGCAGGTCCTGATGCGCCGTGCCGACGTCGAGGGAGGCGAGTCGCAGCTGTACGACCGCGACCGCCGGCCGATCTACAGCACCACGCTGCTCCAGCCCTTCGAGTCGATCGTGATCGACGACCGCCGGGTCTTCCACGGCGTCTCCGCGATCGAGCCGGCGGACGGAGTCCGGCAGGGCGTGCGCGACATGCTGCTGATCGACTACTTCCCGCTGGCCACCGCTGACGCGCGCGGCTGACCCGACCGCGCTTCCACCGCCGCCGCCCCACCGCCCACCCGGGAAAGACGCCATGAACGACGACTTCACCAGGCAACTGCAGGCACGCCTGCCCGCCGCCCGCACGGACGTGCGGACCCGAACCGCCTACACGTCCGACGCCTCGATCTACCGCGTCATGCCGACCGCGGTGTTGGAGCCCCGGGACGCGGAAGAGGCCGCCGTTGCCGTGGGCATCGCCGTCGAGCACGGCGTCGGCATCACCTGCCGGGGCGGCGGCACCTCCATCGCCGGCAACTCCATCGGCACCGGACTCATCCTCGACTTCTCCCGGTACATGAACCGCATCGAGGACCTCGACCCGGAAGCCGGCACCGCCACCGTCCAGCCCGGCGTCGTCCTCGGCACCCTGCGGGACCGGGCCGCCGCACACGGCCTCACCGTCGGCCCCGACCCCTCCACGTACTCCCGCTGCACCATCGGCGGAATGATCGGCAACCACGCTTGCGGCGCCCACTCGGTGGCCTGGGGCACGACCGCCGACATCACCGAGCAGGTGGACCTGCTGCTGGCGGACGGCCGCCGGATCCGCGCCGGCCAGGGCTCCAGCGGTGACGCGGACATCGACCGCCGGCTCAAGCAGCTGAGGGACCGCCACCTCGCGCCGCTGCGCACCGAGCTCGGCCGATTCGGCCGGCAGGTGTCGGGGTACGGACTGAACGCCCTGCTTCCCGAGAAGGGCTTCCACGTCGCCCGCTCACTGGTGGGCACGGAGGGCACCTGTGGCGTCCTGCTCGGTGCCCAGGTCAGGCTCACCCCGATTCCCGCCGCCAGGGTGCTTCTCGTACTCGGCCTCCCCGACGTCTACGCGGCCGCCGACTGTGCGCCCGCACTGGCGAAGGCCGGCGCGCTGACCGTGGAGGGTCTGGACGCCCCGCTGGTGGAGGCGCTGCGCTCGCGCGGCGGGCGCGCTCCGGGCATCGACCTGCTGCCGCGCGGGGCGGCCTGGCTGTACTGCGAGATCGAGGGCATCGACGAGGCCGACGCGATCGCCAACGCCGAGCGCCTGGCCCGTGAGACCGACGCCACCAGCTTCATCACCGCCGACGCCGAGCAGACGGCCGCGATCTGGTCCATCCGCCGCAACGGCGCGGGCATCGCCACCCGGATGGCCGACGGACGGCAGGCCTGGCCCGGCTGGGAGGATTCCGCCGTCCCGCCGGAGCGGCTGTCGGGATACCTGCGGGACCTGCACGCCCTCATGGCCGAACACCGGCGGACCGGAACCATCACGGGGCACTTCGGCGAGGGCTGCCTGCACGTCCGGGTCGACTGGGAACTCGGCACCGAGCAGGGCATCGCCGGCTACCGGGAGTTCATCACCGCCGCCGGCGACCTCGTGGTCGAGCACGGCGGCTGCGCCTCCGGTGAGCACGGCGACGGCCGCGCCCGGTCCGAGCTCCTGGCCCGTACGTACTCGCCCGAACTCGTCGGCGCTTTCGCGGCGTTCAAGAACATCTGGGATCCGGGCAACATGCTCAACCCCGGCATCATCGTGGACCCGGTCCCCTTCGACCAGGACATCCGCCCCAGCCCGGGCCGCGACCGCAAGGAGCTGCCGATGATCCAGCGCTTCGGCGGCGACCAGGGTTCGCTCACCAGCGCCGTGCACCGCTGCACCGGCGTCGGCACCTGCCGCAACGACACCGGCCACATGTGTCCCTCCTACCAGGTCACCCGCGACGAGGTGCACTCCACCCGAGGTCGCGCCCGGGTGCTGAGCGAGATGCTGCGCGGCGAGACGATCACCGACGGCTACCGTTCCACCGAGGTCCGGGACGCACTCGACCTGTGCTTCTCCTGCAAGGCGTGCAAGAGCGACTGCTCGGTGAATGTCGACATGGCCGCCTACAAGTCGGAGTTCCTGCACCGGCACTACGAGGGACGGCTCCGACCGCGGGCCCACTACACCCTGGGCTGGCTGCCGCTGCTGGCCCGGCTGGCGTCGGTGGCCCCCCGTTCGCTCAACCGGCTGACGCGGCGTGCGCCGCTCGCGGCCAGACTGAGCTCCCTGGCCGGACTGGAGACGCGCAGGCCGCTGGTGGAACTGCCGGGGCAGACCTTCCGGCAGTGGTTCCGCTACCGCAGGCCGGTCCCCGCGGGCGCGGCGGCCGGTACGGGGGCGCGCGTCCCGGCGGGCTCCGCCGGCACCGTCGTCCTGTGGCCGGACACCTTCAGCAACCTCCTCGACCCCCGCGGGGCCCAGGCCGCCACCCGGGTCCTGGAAGCCCTCGGGTACGAGGTGGTCCTGCCCGACGGCCCGGTCTGCTGCGGCCTGACCTGGCACTCCACCGGCCAGCTGGGGACCGCCCGGGCGGTGCTCGGCCGCTCGGTGGGCGCCCTGCGCGGGCACCTGGAAGCCGGCCGCGTCATCGTCGGCCTGGAACCCTCCTGCACCCAGACCCTGCGCGAGGAGGCGGCCGAACTGCTGCCGGACTCGCCGCTCGTACGCCGGCTGTCCCAGCAGGTACGCACCCTCGCCGAGGTGGTGGCGGACCACCCGGGCCCCTGGCCGTTCGGGAAGCTCGACCAGGATGCCGTGATGCAGCCGCACTGCCACCAGGAGGCCGGCCACGGCCACGGTCCGGAGACCGAGGTGCTGCGCCGGCTCGGCGTCACCACCGACGTGATCTCCGCCGGCTGCTGCGGCATGGCCGGCAACTTCGGCTACGAACCGGGCCACTGGGACGTCTCCCAGGGCGCGGCCGAGCGGGAGCTCTACCCGAAGCTGCGGGCCGCCGGGCCGGACACCGCCGTAGTGGCCGACGGGTTCTCCTGCCGGACGCAGATCGCCCAGGAGGGCTCACACCGTCCCGAACACCTGGCGGAGCTGCTGCTGCGCGCCCTGCCGGGAAACACCACCCCCGCCGAGAGCGAGAACGGAAGCGGCACATGCGCATCGTAAGGTTCGAGAAGGCGGGCACGATCCGCTACGGACTCCTCGCCGACGACGAGGTCGTCCCACTCATCAACGGCCCCTTCGGTCCTCTGGACGTGCCCTCGGACGCGCCCCGCTTCCCCCTACGGGAGGTGCGGCTGCTCGCTCCCGTCACACCGGGGAAGGTCCTCGCGATCGGCCGGAACTACGCCGAGCACGCCGCGGAACTCGGCAACGAGGTGCCCGAGGAGCCGCTCGTGTTCCTCATGCCGGGCAGCGCCGTCATCGGCCCGGGCGAGGCCATCGTCAAACCGTCCTACACGGACGAGCTCCACCACGAGGCCGAGCTCGCCGCGGTGATCGGCCGGACCTGCCGCGATCTGACGCCGGAACAGGTGCCCGCGCACGTCCTCGGCTACACCTGCGCCAACGACATCACCGCCCGCGACCTCCAGGGCCCGGACCGGCAGTGGTGGCGCGCCAAGGGATCGGACACCTTCTGCCCGATCGGCCCCTGGGTGGAGACCGGACTCGACGTCAGGGCGGTCGGGGTACGGGCCACCGTGAACGGCGAAACCCGGCAGGACGGCAACAGCTCCCGCATGGTGCACCCCGTCGACCGCCTGATCAGTCACATCAGTTCGGCCATGACACTGCACCCTGGTGACGTGATACTCACCGGCACCCCGGCGGGTGTCGGACCGCTGCGGCGCGGCGATCGGGTCACGGTCTCCGTCGAGGGGATCGGCGAGCTCACCAATCACGTCGTCTGAACCGCGCCGCCCAATCTGGAGACCGCTTCCCCATGATGATCCTCCTCGGCGCCTTCCTGGTGCTGGCCGTCGCCTCCGTCGTACGCACCACGGCGGGATTCGGCTTCTCCCTGGTGGCCGTCCCGCCTCTGGCGCTGCTCATCGACCCGGCGAGCGCGGTGGTCGTGGCCGGGATCATGGCCGCCCCGCTCAGCCTGTGGATCGCCGTCCGTGACTGGCGCCATGTCGACCGCCGCCTGATGACGGCGACCCTGCTGTCCGGGCTGGCCGGCGTGCCGTTCGGAGTGTGGCTGCTGGCCACGCTCTCCTCGCAGGTGCTGCTGTTCGTCATCACGGCGGTGGTGCTGCTGGGCACGTTCATCGTCTGGCGGAAGATCACGCTGGGCGGCGGTCTGGGCGCGGTGATGGCGGTCGGGATGTTCTCCGGAGCCTCCTTCGCCGCCACCGGCATCGACGGCCCGCCCATGGTCGCCGCGTTCCAGAGCATGAAGCTGGAGCCCAGGGTCCAGCGCGCCACGCTGGGCGTGGTGTTCTCCGGTACCAGCCTGGCCGCACTGGCCGGCTTCGGGATCAGCGGCCAGCTCACCGCGACCGTCGGGCAGATGCTCCTCGTCGGGTTGCCGGCCCTGCTCATCGGGATATTCGTCGGCGAGAAGGCCTTCCGCCGCCTGAACGCCGAGCGGTTCCGCCGGGTCGTCCTCGGCCTGCTGGTCGTCAGCTCGCTGTCGGTGGTCCTGCGCGTTGCCACCGCCTGACACGCCGCCGCACCCGTACCTCCCGCTCCACCCGCTCCACCCGCTCCACGGGCGACCACCCAGCGGCTGAAGCCGTTCGCCCGCCGCCACGCATCTCACCGCAAGGATGTGAATCCACATGCCCGACCCGCACGTCAGCCCGGGGCGCGAACCGCTCATGCGGCTGTCACGGCGCAGCACCCTCATATCCGGCTCCAAGACCTCAGGTACCCGCAACAAGGCGGAGGCGCTGCGCGCCCGCGGCGTCGACATCGTCAACTTCGCCGCCGGAGAACTGGACTTCGCGCCGCACCCGGAGGTGCTGAGCGCCCTGCGGCACACCGCCGAAGCGGACGTGCACCGCTACACCGACACCGCCGGCATCCCTGCCCTGCGCGAGGCCCTCGCCGACCGGATCTCCCGGCTGTCCGGTGTCGGGTACACGCCCTCCGAGGTCCTCGTCACCGCCGGCGCCAAGCACGCGCTGTACCTGGCGTGCCTGGTCCTGCTCGACTCCGGCGACGAGGCGCTCGTGCCCAACCCCGGCTGGGGGACCTTCCAGGCCCAGATCCGACTGGCCGGGGCGGTACCGGTGCCGGTGGAGACCGCGGACACCGGCTTCGTGCCGACCGTCGAGCGGCTGGAGGCACTGCGCACGCCGCGGACGCGGATGCTCGTGCTGAACACGCCGAACAACCCGACCGGCGCCGTCTACCCGCCCCGCGTACTGGCCGAGATCACCGCCTGGGCCCAGGGGCACGGCGTGTGGATCCTGTTCGACGAGTGCTACGGAGAGCTGGTGCTGCCCGGCGCGCAGCACGCGCACCCCGCGGCGCTGGTCGACGGCGCCCGCGAGCTCGTCGTCGGCATCGGTTCGTTCTCCAAGAGCTTCGCCGTCACCGGCTGGCGGGCCGGCCACGTACACGGCCCCGCCGCGGTGATCTCCGCCATGAAGAACCTGCAGAGCCACACCACGTCCAACGTGACCAGTGTGGTCCAGCACGCGCTGCTGCCCGCCGCGCGCGGTGAACTCGACTCGTTCGTCGCCGAGGCCCGCCAGGTACTGCTGCACCGGCACGGCATCGTCGAGAAGGCCCTGGACGCCACCCCGCACCTTTCGGCCACCACCCCCCAGGGTGCGTTCTACTTCTTCGTCGACGGCCGCGACGTCATCGGCCGCACGCTGCGCGGCATCGACGTGACCGACGGCGGCGTGCTCGCCGAACTCCTGCTGGAGCACGCCGGCATCGCGCTGACCCCCGGATCCGCCTTCGGCAGCGAGGGCTTCCTCCGGCTGTCGTACGCCATAGCCGAGGACCGCATCACCGCGGGTCTGTCCCGTCTGCGGGAGGTGATGGACGATGTCAGGTGACCTCCGGCCGCTCGTCCTCTACTTCGGCACCGCCCAGCGCCCCGAGTTCTACGCCGGACTGCTCGGCGGCGAGTCCGCCCTGGGCCTGCTCCTCGACGAGGAGACGCCGCACAAGCTGGAACCCCCGGAGTTCGACTTCGTCGAGAAGTTCGCCTTCTCGCAGGGTCCCGAGGCGATCGCCCGCCGGATCGAGGAGATCCGCGGCCGGTACCGCCTGGAGTGCGTGCTGAACGTGGACGAGACCCTGGTTCCGCTGTGGAGCGAGGTGTGCGCCCTGCTCGGCCTGCGCGGCATGACCCCGGCCGCCGCCACGGCCGTGCGGAGCAAGAGCGAGATGCGGCGCCGGTTCGCCGAGCGGATCGGCATCGAATCCTCCGCCCGCTCCCACGTGGTCACCGACGAGGCGGGGCTGCTGCGGTTCGCCGCGGGCACCGGCTACCCCGTCATCCTCAAGCCCGGCAACCTGTGGGGCAGTTACTTCGTCTCGCTGTGCGCGGACGCCGACGAGCTGACCGCCGCCTACCGGCAGGTCCGTGACACGCTGCCCCAGTTCTCCGAGCAGCAGCGGGTGTCCGGCGTACCGGTGGAGATCCTCGCGGAGGAATACCTGCCCGGCACCAACCACTCGGTCGAGTGCCTGGTGCTGGACGGCGAGGTGTGGACCACGCCCGTCATCGACGTGGTCACCGGCACCGACCTCGGCGGCACCGACTTCCACCACTTCGCCCGGGTGACGGCGACCCGGCTCACCGCGGACCAGCAGGACCGGATGCGCGCCCTGGCCTGTGAGGCCGTACGCGCGCTGGACGTCGACCGCGGCCTGCTGCACGTCGAGTTCGTCCAGGGCTCCGGCGGCCCCCGGCTGATCGAGGCGGGCGGCCGGCCCGGCGCGAACCGTGCCCCGCTGCTGCGCGAGGCCTTCGGCATCAACATCATCGCCGGATACCGCGATGTCATGCGCGGCGTACGGCCGCAGGTGACCCCGGCCCACGACGGGGCGGCGGCGGTTGTCACGCCGTACCCGGCGCACGCCGGCCGGCTGCGCTCGTACCGCACCCTGGACGCGATCCGCGCGCTGTCCAGCACGGTGCAGGTCGACACCTACAAGCAGCTCGGGGACGTGGTGCGCCCCCGACACGAGGGCGTGGCGGCGCCGGTGCGCATCGAGATGCGCGCGGCGTCCCCGGAGCAGCTGTCGGCGGACCTGCGGGAGCTCACGGCGCTGTGCGAGGAGCTGTTCGATGTGGTCCCCGAGCGGGTCGACGACGACTCCGGGGCGACGGTATGACCCGTCACATCGTGTTTCTGGAGAGCAACCTCACCGGCGCCGGGTACGAGGCGATCCTCGCGGCGCGCGAGGCGGGCCACCGGGTCACCTTCCTGACCCGGGACCTGTCCCTCTACCTCGCCGCCGGCCACGAACGGCTCGATACCGCCTGGCTGGACGAGGTCGTGGTGTGCGAGACCAACGACTCCCGGGCCGTCGTCGACGCCGTACGCAGGCTCTCGCCGCCGGCGGACGCGCTGATCTCGGTCGGCGAGTGGCACATGATCCCCGCCGCCGAGGCCGCCCGGGCCCTCGGGCTGCCCGGCCCGGACCCGGCCGGCGTACGGGCCGCCCGCGACAAGTCGGCCACGCGCGCGCTGTGCGCGGCGGCGGGCGTGCCCGTTCCGCGGTTCGCCCGGGTCACCGGCCCGCAGGAGGCGGGCAGGGCGGACCTCGGCTACCCGTGTGTCGTCAAGCCGCTGGACGACGGGGGCAGCAACGGGGTCCGGCTGTGCGCGACCGCGGCCGAGGCCGCCGAGCACGTCCGTACGATCCTGGCGGAGACCCACAACGAGCGCGGCCAGCTCAAGATCCCGGCAGCCCTCGTCGAGGAGTACGTCGACGGGCCGGAGGTCAGCGTCGAGGCACTGGTGAACGGCGGGGAGATCACGGTTCTCGCCGTGACCTGGAAGGAACTGGGCGAGCTCCCCCATTTCGTGGAGACCGGCCACCACGTCCCGGCCGAGCTGGGTGACGGGCTCGACGAGCGGTGTGCCCGGGTCGCGACGGACGCGGTGCGCGCCGTCGGGTTCGACTTCGGGGCCGCCCACGTCGAACTGCGGCTCGCGGCCGACGGACCCCGGCTGATCGAGATCAACTGCCGCCCGGCAGGCGACCGGATCACCCGGCTCGTCGAACTGACCACCGGGGTCGGCATTCCCGCCGAACTGGTGGCACTGCACCTGCCGGGATGGACACCGCCCCGGCCGGCCGCCAAGGGGGCCGCCGCCATCGCCTTCCTGCCCGCCGATGCCGGAACGGTCACCGAGGTGCTGGGGGAGGACGCGGCACGCCGTCTCGAAGGCGTGGCCGACGTCAGCCTGTACGTCGCACCGGGCGACGCCGGTGTGCCCCTGGCCGACCACAGCGCCCGGCACGGACACGTCGTGGCGACCGCTCCGACGGGGCGCGAGGCGCTGCACCGGGCCCGCCGGGCGCTCTCCCTGATCTCGGTCCGGACCGCCGGCTCGCACTGAGGCAGGCCAAGGCCCCGCCGCCCTGCCGCCCTGCCGCCCTGCCGACGGCCGGGACGGCCCGGACAGACCACTGAACGACTTCGAAGGAACCAACATGTTCAAGCCCGTTTCGTACCCCTCCTTCCGCAGCGTCCTCGCCCAGCGGCGTGCCCTCTCGCAGGCCGTCCGCGTCGCCGGCGCGCACGACGCCCTGGGCGGCCGGCTGGCGCAGGCCGCCGGGTTCGACGCCGTATGGGCCTCCAGCCTGGAGGTGTCCGCGGCCCGCTGCCTGCCCGACGCCAGCGTGCTGACGATGACCGAGTACCTGGAGGCCGCCGCACACACCCAGAAGGCGCTCGGCATCCCGGTCGTCGCGGATGTCGACACCGGCTACGGCAACAACCTCAACGTCGCGCACATGGTGCACGAGTACGAGGCGGCCGGCATCACCGCGGTCTGCATGGAGGACAAGCTCTTCCCGAAGATGAACAGCTTCGTCGCCACCGCGCACACCCTCCTGGACACCGAGGAGTACTGCTCCAAGGTCAGGGTCGCCAAGAACGCGCAGCGCGGTGAGGACTTCTTCTTCATCGCCCGCACCGAGGCCCTGATCGACGGCCTCGGCGTGGAGGTCGCGCTGGAGCGCTGCCACGCCTACGTCGACGCGGGCGCGGACGCCGTGCTCATCCACTCCAAGTCCCGTACGAAGGACCAGGTCCTGGAGTTCCTCCAGGGGTGGCACGACCGGGTGCCCGTCGTCGTGGTGCCCACGACCTACCCCGACTGGCACGCGGACGACGCGGTCAAGGACGGCGTGTCCACCATCATCTACGCCAACCAGGGGCTGCGGGCGACGGTGTCGGCACTGCGGGACACCTACGCCTCGATCCTGAGCCACGGAGAGACCACCCACCTGGAGGACAAGATCGCCTCCGTCAAGGACGTGTTCGCCCTGCAGCGCCTCGCGGACTGGCAGGAGCTCGAGTCCGCGTGACCCTCCGGGCGACGGCCCGGCCGGGAGCGGAACATCGCGTTCCGCTCCCGGGGGTCTTCTGGCTGCTGTTCACGGGCGTCCTGCTGAACCCGCTGGGGATCCTCGTCC